>JASFEQ010000145.1:0-9539 GCA_050124735.1 Desulfobacteraceae bacterium
ATATGATACCGCCAATAGGCCTCTTCAGGCCTCTTCTCCCAGGTGATAAAACCGTTCCCCTCAAACCAATCCAGTCCTTTTTCTTCACCGAAGTAGAACTTTAAAACCCTGTCTGTAAATTCTTTGGCTTTTATTTTCTCATCCGGTTTAAGGAGAATGTATGAGGTATCCGTTACATCGTCCTGCTCCCATGTGCTCTTTTTCCCGGAAAAGTAGTTCTCCAAGAAGGTGTTGTACTTATCCCTTATTCCCACCCTGTCGGCCAATTCAAAATAGATATCCAGAGTATCCTTTAGATCATACATGGGCTCGGCAACCGGCATTCTCAGATGGAAGCTCCATTTGTCCAGTCCTATGGGATAGTTAAAGAAAAAGCCTATGGATGAAGCAATGTCATAGCTCTCATAGGCATGGACATCGGGCAAAACAATGTCGGCAAAACCTTCCGTGGTTTCATTATGAGTTGTATTGATGGAGAACATGAAGGGAATCTTGCCGAGGAAGTTATCCACTGTTTTTTCATTGATGATGTTCATCACCACATTGCCACCATACATGCCAAAGACCTGGACCTCATAGGGACGTCCGATCTTGGTCCATATCTCGTCGAAATCATCGGTGTATGGATAGGGATTCATACTGGAGTCAGCCAGGATGTCTAGAAGATTAACCATGCCGGGGCCGGTGACATCATGGGGCGGCCACGGCGTTCTGGTGTGCCAGAAACCCGGGGTGAGCATGCCATCCACACCCCCGTAGGGTTCAAACTGAGGGCGACCACTTTCAGGATGACCAAAGCTCCTCACGGTTCCAGAACCCACGACCCCACCCGGGACATCCTGAGCACCCATCAATACATTGAGTAAATTCATGGCAAGATACTGGTGAAATGCGTTCTGGTGCGTCTGAACGCCTTTGTAGCCCACCACGGCGACGGGCCTGTATGGGAATTTCTTGCCTCCGATCTCTATGGTGCTCCCTATCTTAGCGTTTTCAACCAGTTCCTCGGCAAGGCGTCTGATCCTCTCCGCAGGTACAGTGCTCACTTCAGAGGCCCACTCGGGATCATATTGTTTAATGACCTCTTTCCAGAGATGGAATGCGGGATGACATTTTACGCCATTGACAGAAAATTCCCCCTCCATGGCAGGATGAGACAGGCTTGGGTCATCATAGGTCTTGGCTTTGCTATCCTTCTCGTCCCATAGGAGCGGCTTCCCACTCTCTTTGTCTCTCACGAACAACATGTCAGGACCAACAAGATAGACGCCATTGGTCTTGTGCCGGATGTAATCCCTATCGTAGATGCCTATTTCATGCACAATAAGGTTGGCCATGGCCAGAAAAATGGCGATATCCGTAGCGGGTAGGATGGGAATCCATTCATCTGCATCTGCCCCAGCCCGAAACCCTATGGGGTCCATGACAACGGTCCTCATACCTCTGTCTCTTGCAGCAGCAGCCTGACGCATGGATGTGGCAGCCATACGACCTCCACCATGTCCCTCGTTGCCACCGCAACGAAGGAGAAAATTACAGTAGCGATAGTCAGGGAGTATATCCCAGGCAGCATGCATCAAAGCACCTGCATGATGCGCAGCAGCACCACACTGGGACCCCACGCCGCCAAAGGCCTGGTTCAGGCTACCGCAGGCAAGAAAGAAGAAACTCGTATATATGGTGGCCTTAAAAGGTGTCCCAGGACCGGGAGTAAAAGACCATACAATGGACCTGGGGTCATATCCCATGGCCGCTTTAACCTTTTCAGCGATCGTCCCAAGGGCCTCTTCCCAAGAGATTCTCTCCCACTTGGGATCTTCATAAAGCCCTTTCTTAGGATTGGTCCTCTTCACGGGGTACTGAAGCCGGTTGGGGTCATGGAGGTCCATGATGGTGGCCACACCTCTCCCGCACAAGCCCCCTTGTCCGCCTAGATCACTCTCAGGCACCCCTTCTATGGCAACCGGGACACCATCAACAACTCTGATCTTAACGCCACAGAGGTTGTAGCAACCCGAACAAACGGAGTAACCCCAGTAATCTTTAATGTCTGCACTTGCGAAAGATCTGCTATTCATAATGACTCCTCCTCTTTTACCTTCAAGTAGTGGCATGTTCACCCGCCAATGTGCTTTGGCGGGTAAAATGCCACACTACAGTTTTCTCATTTTGATAGGTTGGGGTTTAGTAGCCCACCGAAAGGCATTCATTGCACCTCATACCACAGGGGAATAGAGGGCCCCTTTCAGGATACAGTAACGGATCGTCAGATCGCCTATAAGCCCACAGGCAACAGCGGCCAGTATGAGAGCGGGGGCAACCGAGGCGATACCAACAGAAAGGCTATAAAGAACCACGATAATAGGGAAAACCAAGCCAATGATCACAGCGCCAAGATAGAAGTGCAGGGCAAGGTCTCCCGCAATAATCCTTTTGACCGAGGCCCAACCAATTGCGGATGAAGAGGTAATGCTTATCAGGTATAGGACCAAGACCAGCGCAAAGCTGGGGAGAAGAATCCTGATCCAGAGCTCAAGCTGTTCGATGGGGGCACCCGTAAAAAGGTGAATGGCCAATAGGATTTCGGCCCCACTCCAAAGACCTGCAACCACATAGCTCATGGGCAATAGGCCGCTATTCCATAATGGTACGGCCCTCACATAACTCATGAGCATTCCCGCATAGATGGCTACAAGAATACAAAGCAGGCCCACAATGATTTTCAATACCATGAAATCTCGAGCTGGCATCAAGTAGGAGAGAAGAATATAAAGAGCTCCGAGAGCGCCAAAAGAGCTCAAGAAGATGCCGCCCCTCGATATCCAGGAAGACTGCGGTCTCAGAATGGCACGGTATGCCCTCAACGGGTGCCCCATATGCAACATGAAGAAGCCGCAGCCGAGAATAAGGCAGAGAACCCAACCCAATATCATCCCCAACGGATTCTTAAAGAAGATGGAGACGAAAAATAATCCAGCCCCTGTCTCAGTAAAGAAGAGGGCCAGCCATATGGTTTTTCCTCCACCTTCGATCCATTCCTCCTGTGGCGTGGGTTTGGCCATCCATTCATAATTCATTAATTTCGTACCCATTTCTTACCTCCTTATATCATCCTTTCCGCTCGACGAGCACAGCAAACGCGGCTCCAGTTCCGCCTAGCTCTCGGCGCTTTCTTGCCTTTTTTTGATCGCCTTTAAGACGTTCTCAGGGGTAACGGGAAGGTCTTGAATCCTGACCCCGATTGCATCGAATATGGCATTCCCGATTGCCGGGAAAATGGCAACAGAAGATCCTTCTCCCACCTCCTTGGCTCCAAAAGGGCCTTCAGGATCGATACTTTCCACAAATATGTGCTCGTTTTTCAAAGGGATATCCATTGACGTGGGCATCTTGTAATCCATAAAGGATGGATTCATCACATGGCCGTCCTCCTTATCCCTTTGCAACTCTTCAAAAAAGATTTGCCCCATCGCCTGTATCCAAGCCCCATCCAGTTGACCCGTACAGAGTATCGGGTTTAAGGCTTTGCCTATATCGTGGGCACCCACGGCATTCAAGATGGTTATCTTTCCCGTCTCGGGATCCACCTCCAGTTCGACCACATCGGCAGCAAAGGTATAGGCGGCTGAGATATTGCCTTTTCCGGTCTTAAAATCGATGAAATCAATTCCCGAATCGTAGCTGCCCCTTCCGATGATCGTCTTGTTCTGCTTTCCCATCTTATGCTCCGCATATCGAATCAATCTATCGAGTTTCATAGCCCGATCGGGACTGCCCTTGGGAAATACCTTTCGATCCTTAAATTCAAGATCCTCTGTGGATATCTCAAAGGCTTTACTTGCCACTTCTGCAAGTTGCATCTTTGCATCTTCAGCAGCAATTCTTGCTGCATTACCAGAATAGAAAGAGACCCGGGATCCATAGGTCCCTGGATCAATGGGTGTGAAGTCGGTATCGACGCCGGAATTGATGTAGACATCTTTAATGGGAAGACCCAATACCTCTGCTACGATCTGGGCGATGATCGTCGACGATCCCTGGCCAATGTCTGTTGCCCCTGTCAGTACAGAGGCTGTCCCATCCTCGTTCATCTTGACGACACAAGAAGCCGAGTTATGCCCACTCAGTCTCGCTCCCGTAATAAAGGATGACGTCCCCATGCCAATCCCACGAAAAGGCGGGAGCTTGCCCTTCTTCTCCTTCCAACCCGAGGCCTTCGCTGCCTTCTGCACACACTCCTCAAAGGCACAACTGCTGATTTTATAGCCACCGGGGGTCTCGTCCCCTGGGTGGAGGGCATTTTTTATGCTCACCTCGGCTATGTCGAGCCCCAGATCATCACACAACATATCCAGTTGCTGTCCCAGTGCCCATCTCAGTTGTGCGATACAGTGTCCTCGCAAGGACCCGCAAAATCCCTTGTTGGTAAATACACGGTAACCGTCGTATTTGACGTTGGGAATTCGGTAGGGGATATCGACAAAAAATGCCGGCAAGGCAATACTGACCGGTCCGATGGTGGAATAGGCCCCTCCATCTGCTATGGCATGTACCTGAATTGCCTTTAGGTAACCATCTTTTGTCATTCCGGTCTTCGTCCTCATATAGTAGGGATGGCGCATCTCTCCCATGACCAGAACATCTTCCATCGTATAGACAAATTTAACCGGCTTTGCCGTCTTTTTCGATAACATAAGGGCACAGAAATCAAGGGCAAAAGGGTCTGATCGAGCAGAGCCAAAACCACCTCCCACATATGTCTGGATCACCCTCATCTTACTCGGGGGAAGCCCGAAGGCCATCGCCAATTTCCTGTACACAATGTAGGGGCTTTGCTTATTTCCCCAGAGGGTTGCCTTCCCTGAGGGGTCCCAAAGACCAACCGATGCGTGAGGCTCCAGGAAACCGTGCTTGATGGCCTGGGTACTGAATTCATCCTCTCTCACATGGTCCGACTCCTGAAATCCCTTTTCCACATCACCAAGATCGAGATGCTGCTCCGCGCCGATGTTGTTCTTCACATAATCATGTATCTGGGGGGCTCCTTTTTTCATGGCCTCAAATGGATCAAACACTGCTGGAAGCTCCTCATATTCCACCTTGATGAGATCCAAGGCTTCTTCTGCAATGTCTTCATCGATGGCAGCCACTGCTGCCACCTCGTCTCCGATGTAGCGTACCTTATCCTGCGCCAGTGGGGTCTGATCCCGAGACGTTGCGGTAAATCCGTATTTCATGCCCCATGGAAAGTCTTTGCCCGTGATAACGGCCCTGACCCCTGGAAGCTTCAAAGCCTTGCTCGTGTCAATATTCAAAATCTTTGCATGGGGTACCGTACTTCTTAGGACCTTTCCATAAAGCATCCCGGGCAAAGAATAGTCAGCCCCATAGACTGCCTTGCCTGTAGCCTTTAATATCCCATCGACTTTAGGGACACCTTTACCAACGACGGACAATTCCTCTTTCATCTTCTATGCCTCCTTCCTCATTTTCTCGGCTGCCTTCAACACCGCATCTATGATTTGGAAGTAACCTGTGCACCGGCATAAGTTCCCAGCAACGGCCCTCTTGGCTTCCTCCTCCGTGGGCTGGGGGTTCTTGTCCAGGAAGCCCTTGGCCACCATGATCATTCCCGGAGTGCAAAAACCACATTGTATGGCCCCATACTCTACGAACGCTTCCTGCACAGGATGGAGCTGTTCCCCATCAGCCAAGCCTTCGATCGTGGTGATCTCCTTTCCTTGAACGCTCGCGGCAAGGACAAGGCAAGAGTTTACCTCTTTGCCGTCAATCAGAACCGTGCAAGCCCCACATTGTCCTTCATCGCAACCCTTATGCGTGCCTAATAGCCCCAAGTTTTCTCGGAGCACTTCGAGAAGGGTTCTTCGATGGTTAATCTCCTCCTCATAGGCCATGCCATTGATACTAAGCTTCATCAGTTGTTTCATTTTTCGCCCTCCACTTGATTGAGCTCATCAACTTCTCCTAGATCTTTATCCTTTCATTGTCTATTTCATTTCCCAGGCTGCAGAACTAACCTGAAGCTTCCTTTGCCCTCTCCCAAGATTGCTTGATGGCCCTTTTGGTCAAGACCCTTACCATCTCCCTTCGATATTCAGCAGAGCTCCTTATATCATCAATGGGACTTGATTCTTCTGAAGCCAGACTCCCTGCAGTTTCAATCAGAGTGTCACTGAGTGATTTTCCTCTCAAAGCCTCCTCTGCTTTTTTGGCCCGCACGGGAATGGGTGCGACGGCCCCCATCGCAATCCTTATCTCCTCACAAATGTCCTTTTTTGAATTGCGGGCCAAATAGGCAGCTACTCCGACTAGCGCCAAGTCCATTTCCGCTCTAAGGGTGTGCTTGAGGTATGTCCCAGCTTCACCAGGGCGGGCAGAGGGAATTTGAATTTCGGTCAGCAGATCGAGGGGGTCCATCGCCGTTTCGCCAGGCCCCTTAAAGAAGTCTTCCACCAAAACCGTTCTTTCTCCCTCAGGGCCTAAAAGCTTCAACCTTGCCTGCAATGCAATGAGGGGCGGGGCCGTATCGGCGGAGGGAACCGCATTGCACAAATTCCCTGCCATCGTTGCCATGTTCCGCACCTGTACTGAGGCCATCTGGGATACGGTTTCCACGAGAATCGGGCAATGCTCTTTGACAACAGAGGATTCTCTGATCTCGTTTAGCGTGGTCAGGGGCCCAATTCTTAGACCATTTTTGGCGTCATTACTTATGAAATTCAGGTCGGCTACCCCCTTTAAATCGATCAGGTATTTGGGGGCGACCTCACGACGCTTCATCTTCGGCATCAAATCCGTTCCTCCCGCAATGGCCTTGGCCGCTCCGCTGTAAGTTTTCATCAATGAAAGGGCCTCGTTTAGAGTTTTTGGGAATAAGACTTCAATTTCAGGCAATCTTCTCAATCGGCCTATTCTTTTGCTCATCATCCACCTCCTTTTCAACCACCGTCCAAAGGTGACGGGTTGATCTTTCTTCTTCTCAAACGTCCTGCTGTCTATCCTTACGGCCCGCGCTCTTCCAGAGGAGGACCGATTCGACCTTCACGGTATGCATTGGTGTAGTTGAGGCAATACCGATCTCTGCCCAGGACCACCTCTGCCGCAAGTAGAGCCCCGTAAAGCTCTCGATCCAAGGGATCCATGATGGCGCTGTCCAGGCCCGCCTCCAATGCAAAGGCGAGAAAGGCTCGATTGATCAGTCCCCGAGCGGGCATGCCAAAGGAGATATTGCTAAGACCCGAGGTCAAATGGACGTCTGGGAATTCCGTCTTAATCCCCCGCATGGTTTCAAATGCGTTTAGCCCGCTATTCGTATCTGTAGCAATCGCTATCACTAAAGGGTCTACAAACAGCTTTTCATGGACTATGCCCGCCTTGTCCGTTTCATGGATCACTTGGCGCACGATGGCCAAGCGATTCTCTCTCGTCTTAGGAATTCCCTTATCATCCAGGGCGAGGGCAATGACTGGACAGCCATGTTTTGGCGCGAGAGGTAAGACCTCCTCCAAACGCCTTTTTTCTCCGCTAATGGAGTTAATCATGGGCGTCTGTTCCACGTGATCCATTGCGGCAGTAAGGGCCTTTGGATTGACGCTATCTAGGCACAAAGGCGCGTCTACCACTTCCTGAACAACGCGCACCAGCCATACCAGGGCATCGGGCTCCAGATCCGGCTTGGTCCCAGCATTGACGTCCAGATAATCGGCGCCTGCCTCCACCTGTCTTCGGGCCAAGTCCTGGATGTAATCCTTATCACGTTCAGTTATGGCCTTCGCAACCTGGCTGCGCGTTCCGTTGATTTTCTCGCCGATGATGAGCATGATGATTCTCTCTATATATTTTTGGATTCCGGCTCCCCGCCTATGCGGGGACAGGCTTCGCGACTGTGTCGCAATTCGTCATCTCCCGCCGAAAGCGGCGGGGGATCCAGAATGATTTCATTTTCCGCGATTTTCCCGGATCCCCGCCGGAGTTTATCCCCGCGAAGGCGGGGGCGGGAATGAAATTAATTGCTGAAAGCTGATGGCTGACAGTTTCCTTAACCGACCACACCGAATTCTCTACCAGCCGCTACAAAGGCCTCCATGTTTTCAGGCTTGGTGTTGATGGGGCCATCGCAGCCCGGACAAAGAAGCAGACCCGTGGGGCCCACGTCCCGTACGAGCGACTTCACATATTCATAAATGTCATCAGGCGACCCTGTGGCGAACATGGCCGCAGGCACGTCCCCGAGGATAGCTATGTGGTCGCCCAATATCTCTTTCACCTTTCGAACATCGGTCATCCCGTCGAGATTAAGAACGCATTTCTTGGGTGGGAATTCCAGGAGTCGGCTCAGGTCACGCGTCCAATCCTGGTCCCAGTGTAAAACAGATAAGATGCCCTTTTCGCTGAGGGCGTTAATGACCTCGCAGAAATAGGGAAAGACCAGGGTGTCCCAGATTTTGGGGGCGAGCAGGGCACTGGCTGAGCGCCAACCTCCAACCCATACACGGGGCACGCCCGTGAGTTCAGCGGATCGAATGCCCATCTTTATCAGGTTTGGAAGCATGACATCCATAACCGCCTTAACCTTGTCCGGGATGCGATAAAGATCAAGGAAGAACTTGGGCATGGAGCGCGCGCCGCAAAGAGACTCAAAGGGAATGGTGGTTGACCCACAAGCCATAATGTCGTAACCGGCCTTGCGGAATTTCTTTGGCACGTCACTGAAATCCTTCCCTATCCACTCAATGTGGGCCTCATAGAGCGGCATGTCCAGGATTTTGGGTCTATAGCCCTCCAAAAAGGCATTCCAGCCCTTGTCTAAAATAAAATCATAGTCGTCCACAGTCATGAGTTCTGCTTCCTGAACCTGCCACAGTTCATCCTCTGGCAATTCCTTGCCTGGCCTGGCAATCTTAGACAACCACAAGAGGCTCAGCTTTACGGTCTGGAAGGGGCTGGGCATCATGTTGATACCGTCCAGGTCTCCAAGACGATCCATGGCAGCAATGGTCACCTCTACGGGGGCATCCGGGTTGGTCACGAATTCGGCCTGTGTCATGCCCATGAAACGGGGTGAAAAGGCCGTGGCCATATAGATGATGGGAATGCGATCCACAGGCTCCAGATTGATGGCCCGGGTGATTCGATCTGCTCGCTTCTGATATAGTCTTTCATTATCCATAATCAGCCCTCTATAAATCTATTACAGAGGGTGACAGCCTCCTGCGCATCCGCCCCCCAATCATCTGCCCCACTGTACTCGACCACCTCCTGGTTAACAGGTCCCCCGCCAATCATGATCCTCACCTCGGACCTGATCCCAGCTCCTTTGATCGCGTCCACCGTATCCTTCATGGACTCAAACGCGGTTGTGAGGAGGGCAGAGAGGCCCAGAACCCGGGCCTTGGTCTCTTTGAGTACATCAATGAATTTTTCTGGAGGCACGTCCACCCCCAGATCATGGACATCATAGTTGCCCGCTTTCAACATCCCGACAACCAGGTCCTTGCCGATATCGTGTATGTCTCCTT
>JASFEQ010000146.1:0-9518 GCA_050124735.1 Desulfobacteraceae bacterium
CCCTGATGGATGTGGGCATCATGCTCAGTGTCCTCATTCCTAAAGAGAGGCTTGACGGTCTGGATATCCGTGTCGGGATGAAGGTGGGGGTGTGCTGTCCGGAGGAGTCCATAGAGGTATTTTGAGCTCACACTCATCAAATTTACCCATCATTTACAAATAATCAATGATGTGATCTAATCCCCCCGAAGGGGGTAAATGGCTTATGGAAAAGAAGACCCTTCTCAATACCCGTGAGGTGGCCGAATTTCTAGATATTAATGAGAAGATGGTTTATGCCCTGATTAGCGAGAAGGGTCTGCCGGCCACCAAGGTGACAGGAAAATGGTTGTTTCCCCGGCACCTTGTGGAGAAGTGGCTGGAGAGCCAGACTATCAACTATCCGGAAGGGGAAAAGGGAGTAAGACCTGCTCAGCATCTCTTGATCATTGGGGGGAGCAATGACATTCTTTTGGAGAGGACCATTTCCCTTTTCAGTCGTCTTTATCCGGATTTTTTGGCGGCCTTCTGTAATTTAGGAAGTTTAGGGGGAATAAAGGCCCTGAAGAAGCACCTCTGCCATATCGCAAGCAGTCATCTACTCCAGGATAACGAATCAGAGTATAATTTCCTTTTTGCAAAGGAGGAATTAGGGCAGCTACCCGGTGTGGTCAATTTTTGCCTCAGGGAACAGGGCATTCTGCTGCAAAAAGGGAATCCAATGAACATTCAGAGCATTGCAGACCTCGGGAGGTCTGGGATGCGGATTGTCAACCGTTCCATGGGAACGGGGACCCGGTTGTTATTGGACCGGGAACTGGAGAAAGCCGACATTAGAGGCGACGGGATCGAAGGTTACGATAAGGAGTTGCCGTCTCATTTAGACGTGGGACTGGAAGTCCTCAGCGGAAGGGCACATGCAGGCCCGGCTATCCGGACGGTCGCCAAGCTTTTAGACCTGGACTTTCTTCCCATCCGCTGGGAGCGATTTGATCTTCTCATCTCGAAAGAGCTCTTTTTTGACAAGAGGGTACAGCTTTTTCTGGGACTTCTCAATGACAAGGCCTTCAGGGAAATGGCCAACGACCTTAACGGATATGACCTCAAGATCTGCGGTAAGATGGTCTTTCCGCAGGAGGGCCCCTCATAAGAGTCTATGAGATTTTCAGCGGATTTGCGCTGCTCCCTCCTGCGGGGTCCTTCACTTAAAGGCTGGCCGCCTTACGTGCCAACCTTTTTTTGGAATCAGTGGTCATATTGCTTTGCGTAGGCCGCATCGTTGTACATACCTTCTCCGTAAAGATCAGAGCCGTAGCTCCCTAAGATTTTCTGCCCCTTTTCAGAACTCACAAAATCTATAAACTGGTAAGCCCATTTTTGTCCGGGGGTGGCGCCCTCAGGCTGGCAGAGGGCATGATAGGTATTGATGAGGTAAGGGTCTCCACGAAAAAGGATCTTGAGATTAGAGAGATCCTTTTTGGCCGCCACCCAGGTGCTGCTATCCGTCATAAAGTAACCTTGCTCCCTGTCAGCGAGCTTCAGGGTAGCCATCATGAAATCCTTTGTGATGATGTACCACGACCCCGAAGGCTGGACACCGGCCATCTTCCAGACAGACATCTCCTTTTTGTGAGTTCCCGAGTTATCACCGCGCGAAAAGAATTTTGCCCTTGCCTTTGCTATTCGCGCATAAGCATCGGCTGCACCTTTGGCCTGCTTGATACCCGCTGGGTCGTCCCTGGGCCCGACAACGTAGAATTCGTTCGATCCAATAAGGGTTCTCTTAATGGCCCAGCCCTCCTGAACGGACTTCTTTTCTGCAGCAGGCGCATGGACCATGACCATATCCACTTTTTTCTGTTTGAGCAGTTTCAAGGACGCCCCGGAACCGGCCTTCTTCCAACATAGAGACGTTCCATGGCCTTTGTTGAATTCTTCTGCTAGCACCTTGAGCAACCCCAGCTCGCCGGGACTGCCTGTGGCAAGTGTGAATCGATGGGAGCCGTTTCCGTATACCCCCTTGCACCCATCCGCTGCGTACGCCATAGAAGTCAACGAAAGGGAAAACACAAAGATCTGAACGTAGATCAACCTTTTAATCCATCTTTCCATACTGAAAACCTCCTTTAGAAACTGATGAAATGTAGATTTGAGTGAATGGGCTCGTAAGCCCAGATCATCTTAACAGTTAGATCAATTTTGATATATGGCAATCTTGATATATCATGCTAAAGATCTTTGTCAAGATTTTTTGTAATTTTTGGTGTTTTGGGGATGTTTATTTCCTGATGACTAATTGACTTGAGCAAAAATAGCCCATAAGGCAATAAAATGGTTCAAAATGACAAAATTAAATAAGTTGATATAGCGTCTCGAACTGTGGGGTAGTTCCGTCTTCCCTTTCGTGATGGGGGGCCCAGAAACCGTCTCAAGGCAAACCATTCCTTTGGATTTCGAGCATTTAGTTGTCGGACACATCCATCGACACCAAATACTCTCTCACCCCTTAAAACCAGGGCTCAAATTCGCCTACCCCGATTCGAGCCAGAGGATAAGGTCTGCAGAAATGATTGAGGGGAATGGATTTGCGGAGAGTGTTAGTTTGCCATTAGAACAGGAAAAAGGGTAGCTTCTTGAGTGAAAGGATTTCGCAATGCGGGGGCGCATAACGTCAGACAGTGAGCCCTTCTGATTTGAGCGCATATGCGAGGGCAATACCCACCAGAAACCCGACGGCCAGATTCGTCGCAAGTGTAATCCCCAACATCACCAACGCAACGAACAATCCCTTCCTGTCCTTCAGGTCAATGATGGTCAGTGCGAGCTGGCTACCGGCAAATATCAATAACACGCCTAACACAGACATGGGCAGGAGATAAACCACGGCTAAAGAGTGGGTCCCCAGGAAAAGGGCAAGGATAAGAAATATAGCCCCTATCATTATGTTAGATCCTGCTGTTCGCGCTCCGAAGCGATAGTGCGCTGCCAATCCTCCGGCACCGTGGCACATGGGCATTCCACCCACCAAGAAGCTCAAAAGATTGGCCAGACCCTGGCTCATGCACACAGCCCGATAAGTCACCCTTTTTGAATCTGCCTCAAAGTATTCTCTGGATAGATCGGCATTTGCGATGACGGCATTCCCCAGTGTCATAGGGATTTGGGGAAGGACAAGAACGAGCAGAGCAAATGAGAAATCGATGCTGCTAGGCACACCAAAGGGCAAAATTTTGGGGATGTATAGTCCCAGTCTCAATCTGTCAACCCCTTCATGGGTACCCAGGATCAAACCCATGAAGAGGCCCCCTAAAACGATCAAGAGACCTGCAGGGAATCTCTTATTGTCCAACAAAAGAAGTGTTAAAACGCCGCCAACAATTCCGATCACGATACCAATAGGGACTGGCCCCAGGCTCTGTAAACTGAGATAAGGTTCAGCCGCCTGCCGAAGCACCTGGAATTTTGAGGTGCCCACCATGAACTTGACGCCCTGTGTCACCAATAAGGTCCCTGTTGAAAGCTGTACACCTCTGACAACAGCCTTTGGTGTGTACTTACCGATAAAAGTGACCGCGCCAGTCGCTCCAATGATCAAAAGAAAGAGGCCAATCAAGGCCCCTGAAGCTGCAACCTGAGAGGCACTCAAACCCATGGCAATGGCATAGGCGCCTATCACCTTCATGGGCTGGACCGGGACTGTAATGCCATAGTAGAGGCCAGAAAGAATATAAAATATGCCAACAGCGAGAAACAGGCCGGAGGGGTTAAGGCCATTGATCATAATCATGCCTATAGCCAAAGGAAGAAGCGTCCCAAGGTCCCCTAAGGAGCCAGCAAACTCCAGCCGATGAAACTTATATGGTGGGCTCATGATATTCGCCCTCTTCCTTTTCAGACGTCGGGTTTAAAACTCGGCTCTACATGTAGGGTGACATTTTACCCGCCATAGTCCGTTGGCGGGTAAACATGCCGCCGTACAATAGAGCTTGCAAAGACTATATTATCCCATTAAACTCATGGCAAGTGCAATGTCACAGCAATCCAAATAGGATGGGAGAAGAAAAATGCCTTTTGTCCTTCCCCGTTACACGCCTCCCGATTTCACCAACCCCCCACTCGTGGGCGCGCCCACGGTGGTCTTCGACAAAGTGAAGCAACCGGGAGTGGCTCCAGAGAACTATCACGCCACGTCCATCTATCCCGAGTATTTCCATGTTCAAAAGGGAGAGTGGACTCTCTTAATGGAATCAAGGATGGATTGTGTTGTGGTATTGGAAAAGGATGGATCGCTCCATGTTAGAGAATTCCGGCATCTGAAAGTTGGGGATAAAGTAGCGCGCGGAAGAGGGGAGAACGGTGAAGAAGGCATCTATGTCCACGCGGATGCCTTTGAACTTCCAGAGTACCTTACAGAGAGATTTGCCTTTCGAACGCGCCTGACGCGAGAGACCTCTTTTTCCATAGACTATGATGAGCTCTATGCGCTTTTAGAACATGAGAAGGATGAGGGTTTTATTGTCTGGGTGTTGGGCCCGGCAGTGGTATTTGATAGGGATGCCCGAAACGCCTTTGTGCAACTCATTGAGAGCGGATATGTTCATGCATTACTGGCAGGAAATGCCCTGGCAGTCCATGATGTGGAAGGTGCGATCTTTGGTACGGCTTTGGGCCAAGAGATCTATTCAAAAAAGACCGTAGCACTAGGGCATTACAGGCATCTAGATGCCATCAATAAGATGAGAGAGCAAGGGACCATGGAAAAAGCCATCCACAAGGGACTCGTAAAAGATGGCATTATGCGGGCGATAATCCGCAAAGGGGTTCCCTATCTGTTGGCAGGATCCATACGCGATGATGGTCCCCTTCCAGAAGTCATCGGTGATGTCTACCAGGCTCAAGACGAAATGCGGACCCTTGCACGTCGTGCCACCACCGTTGTTGCTCTGGCCACGCAACTCCATGCCATCGCCACGGGCAATATGGTCCCTTCCTACCAGGTGATGGGGGAGGATGAGGTGCGACCTGTCTACTTTTACACGGTAGACATGTCAGAGTTTGCCATTAGCAAGCTGGCCAATCGCGGGTCCCTGGCAGCTCACTCCATTCTCACCAATGTCCAGGACTTCGTGGTCACTGTAGAGCGGGGACTTAGGAAGAGATGCCAATAAGGCTTCTTAGAGCAATGTAAATTCTCTGTCTGCGCCATCCTTGATTTTATGTGACTTCGAACTTCAATTTGAGTTGTAATAAATCCCAATGTCAAAGTCCCAATGCCAAATCAAATCCCAATGCTTCAGTGCCAAATCCTTTTTTTGGCCTTTGGATTTTGACATTTGTTTGGGTTTTGAGCTTTGACATTTGGCATTCGCGCGAGATTGGTTCTATCAGAAGGTATTTCCTTGACTTGAAGCTGTCATTTCGGTGGAGGGGTGTTTGTCCGAGAATCAGCGCGTCACTTCAGTCCCTGCTTTTCCTGCCACAGCGTCTTCGATGCCTTGTATAGAGGCGATGATCGCTCTTCTTCCGCCGCTCTTTACGAACTGCACGGCTGCTTCCACTTTGGGTCCCATGGAACCAGGGGGGAAATGGCCTTCTTTCAAATAACGATCCGCTTGCTTCAGGTTTAACGAGCGAAGAAACTTCTGTTCCGGTTTCCCAAAATGCAAAGCGGCGCCTTCCACATCGGTTGCGATGAGAAAAATGTCCACGCCCACCTCCTCAGCAAGCTTGGCACTGCCCAGGTCTTTATCGATGACGGCATCCACGCCTTGAAAAGCACGTCCCTCGCGGATGACTGGGATACCTCCCCCTCCGCAACAGATCACGATGAAATCCTCTTCGATGAGCTTCTGAATCTCACGCTTCTCCACGATAGTAAGGGGTTTGGGTGAAGCCACAACACGGCGGTACCCTTTTGCCGTCTTCCGGGTCGGGTAGGGGAGGGCTGTGGCTCTTTCTTCCGAAAAATTGGGCCCAATGGGCTTAGACGGGTCTTGGAAGGCTGGATCATTTTCATCCACGACCACATAACTGATGAGACTGATCAGTCGCTGTCCGGTGTGTATCCCCAGCTCCATGAGCTGGCTATCTAAGGTGGATTCAATCATGTACCCAATTTGGCCCTGGGTTTGGGCCACCAGGATCTCGAGGGGTAAACGGGGAACATCTCTGGAACACTCTTGCTGCAGGAGCAGGTTGCCAACTTGAGGCGCGTTCCCATGGGTGATAAGGATACTATAAACTCTAGAGAGTCGCGCAATCTGCTGGATAGGAATTTTTAGATTCTGAAACTGTTCTTCCACAGTGCCCTCTTGACCTTTTCGGATCAGGGCATTGCCGCCAAGCGCTACGAGTAAGATTTCCTTTCTGGTGTCGTTTTTCATCATGTCGCTTCCACCACAGCGGAAAACCGTCTAACCTTTCAAGGCCTCCAAACGCTTTATGATGAGGTCTTCCAAAAGGGGATGACCATGGTCCCTGTATTCATAGCGCACACGAAGAGCTGACTTGTTGATGGAAAGGATGTGAGTGAGTTGAATAGGGGTAGCAAAGAGGACCAGATCACAGTCCGTATTGTTGATGGTGCTTTCCAGATCACCAATCTGTTCCTCGCTATAGCCCATGGCCGGGAGCACCGGACCGATGTGGGGATAAAAGCGATAGGTTTCTTCAATGGTTCCGACCGCATACGGACGAGGATTAACGATCTCGGCGGCGCCATACTCCTGGGCTGCTATGATGCCCGCACCATAAGACATTCCCCCGTGGGTAAGGGTGGGGCCATCTTCCACTACCAGAACGCGTTTACCCTTGACGCGCTCCGGAGAACTCACTACTACAGGGGATTCTGCCAGTACAATTTCTGCATCGGGCGCATGTTGTCCAATGTTCCTTCGAACCCGTTCCACGTTGGCTGATGGTGCCGTGTCCACCTTATTGATGATGGCGATGTCTGCCATGAGCATGTTTGTTTCACCGGGGTAATAGAGTGACTCATGCCCCTCGCGATGGGGGTCGAAGAGTACGATATGTAAGTCCGGGTAGTAGAAAGGTGTGTCGTTGTTTCCACCGTCCCAGACAATGATGTCGGCCTCCTGCTCTGCTGCTTCCAGGATTTGGCCATAGTCAACCCCTGCATAAACCACGATTCCTTGATCCACAAGGGGTTCGTACTCCTCCCTTTCCTCTATGGTACACTGGTGCTTCTCAAAATCATCATAAGATGAAAAACGCTGCAAGACTTGCGCCCTCAGATCACCATAAGGCATGGGATGACGGACAACAACAACCTTCTTTTGCAGCTTCCGGATAATATCACACACCTTACGAGTAGTTTGCGATTTACCACAGCCTGTTCTAACCGCACAAACGGCCACAACAGGCTTTTTGGACCTGAGCATGGTGTATGTGGCTCCAATGAGCATGAAGTCAGCACCTTCTGCCATGGCAATGGAGGCTTTATGCATGACTTCCACATGGGGGACATCACTGTAGGAGAAGGCGATTAGATCCACCTTATTTTGGCGGATAAGATGAGCGAGTTGGGCCTCTGGATGGATGGTGATACCCTGGGGATAAAGCTTGCCGCAAAGCTCTGACGGATAGAGCCGTCCTTCTATCCTTGGGATTTGTGCAGCGGTGAAAGCCACGACCTGGTAACGCGGATTGTCCCTGAAGTAGACATTAAAATTGTGGAAATCACGGCCCGCAGCCCCCATAATGATAACCTTTTCAACCATGATCACTCCTTTTTGAAAATCTCAGCCTCTACTTGCGCACTCCATTTTTCGCCGGATGCCCCCCAAAAAAAGATGGGATACATGGGGAACCCATCTGATGCTTGTAAGGGTTGTATTGATTGACACGACTCTTATTATCCATTATCCATAATTGCATTACACTCAACAAGGGTTTTTTCGACAGATTGGGGCAGCACGATGAATGTAAACCTTGAATCCGGGATACGAGAGACGGGCCTAAGGTTGTATAATTTGGTTGAGGGGGAGACGCCTTCCCTTTTCGGCCCTGTAAGAGTTATATTAGGAGGAAAAGGATGATTCAAGAGACCATGTCGAGGCAGGAACGATTTGAGGCGGTGGTGGCTCTGGAGAAACC
This sequence comes from Desulfobacteraceae bacterium, assembly GCA_050124735.1. Classification (GTDB taxonomy): domain Bacteria; phylum Desulfobacterota; class DSM-4660; order Desulfatiglandales; family HGW-15; genus JASFEQ01. The sequence continues at coordinate 8,095 of JASFEQ010000146.1, forward strand.
GGACCGAGTCCCGGTTATGCCTTTAATGACCGCCTTCGCTGTTCGTGCCCAGGGTCTGACTCAAGGGGAGGGATGGCGTGAGCCGGAAAAGGGGTTCAAGGCCATGTTAGACACCTTCAACGATCTGGGTGGATTCGATAAACTCTACAAACCCAATCTCTTCTGGCCCATGATCGGAGGCAGGTTCTGCTCCACCCCAGTCCGGGTGAAGATTCCTGGAAGGCAACTTCCTGAAGATGCCCTGAATCAAATCGACGAGAGGGAGCTCATCAGCCGAGAAGATTATGACAAGATTGCCGCTGTGGGCTGGAACACCTTCTGGGAGGAACACTATGAGACCATGAGTGGAGGCAGACCCATAGAGAGGCTCAAAACCACTCAGAACCGTCTTCTGGACGAATATATTAAGGAAGTGGAAATTTGCCAGGGCCAGGATATATACCCTCTGTTTGGCGCTTATGTGGATTCAAGCATTATGGCCTACTCTATGGCCCGAACCCTTACCCAGTTCACGATGGACCTTTATGAGGTTCCGGATAAAGTAAATGCCGCCATGGATGCCACATGCGACGATCTTATTCAGAATGCCCTGGATGTGATCGCCTTGACCAAGATTCCCCTGGTCTTTATCGTCCTGGAGCGGGGCTCTGGGTTCTACTATCGCCTTGATATCTTCGAGCAATTCGAATGGCCCTATCTTCAGCGCTACGTGGATGCGTTTATAGCAGAAGGCCTTACCGTGTGGTTCCATTTTGATACGGATTGGAGCCTGAATCTTCCTTACTTGAAACAACTGCCCAAAGGCAAGTGCATAGCTGACCTGGACAGCACGACCGACATCTTCAAGGCAAAGGAGATCCTTGGCGGGCATATGTGCATCAGCGGCGACGTGCCCGCATCCCTCCTGAGTCTAGGGACCCCCGAAGATGTCCGCAAATACTGCCAAAGACTTATAGATGAGGTGGGAAGGGAAGGGGGTTTCTTTCTCACGACGGGTTGTGAGTGCCCTGTAGACGCCAAGTTTGAAAACGTGAAAATGATGATTGAAGTTGCTAAAACCTACAGGGGGAAGGATTAGGCTTTAGATTCTGGATGATAGATCGTGGATGTATTCAATTGAATTATATTGAGATGTCATTGCCAGTGAGATTACTCCTCCGTCATTGCGAGGTTGATGAAAGAAGCCGAAGCAATCTCTATGTTTATTAGTTAACCTTTCCCAGGGAGACGATTTACTCGGAACGGGCCCCGACCCTTATATGCATCGAGATTGCCACGCCCTGCGGGCTCGCAATGACCACTTAAAGATTGTTATTGCGTTTGTATTGGTATCCGGCATCGAATGTTCGGTGTCCAATAAAAGAAAGGTGGTTACCCATTGAAAGAGAAGATTAAAGCAGCGTTTCTCAGTATGAAGAGATTTG
>JASFEQ010000147.1:0-9496 GCA_050124735.1 Desulfobacteraceae bacterium
AGGTGCCCGGCTCCACGACCCGGTTGGCCAATCCCATGCTCAGCGCCTCTTCAGACCCAACAGGCCGACCCGTAAGAATCATATCCAGGGCATGGGAGAGACCGATCAATCGCGTAAGTCGAACCGTGCCACCATCTATCAGGGGCACACCCCAACGCCGGCAGAATACCCCGAACACCGCATCCCGTTCCATCACGCGCAGGTCGCACCAGAGGGCAAGCTCGAGCCCTCCTGCCACGGCGTGTCCTGCCACCGCCGCGATGACTGGCTTGTCAAGATACATGCGGCAGGGACCCATGGGACTATCCCCATCTTCTTCTACCTTGTTGTGACGACCTTCGGCCAAGGCCTTCAGGTCCGCACCAGCGCAAAAACAGCCCTCCGCCCCAGTGAGTACCCCGACCCTTGCCTCTTCATCCGCCGCAAACGCCCGGAAGGCATCGGCCAGTTCTTGGGCCGTTTCGCTATCCACGGCGTTTCGTACGTCAGGGCGGTTGATAATAATGGTGGTCACGGGACCGTTTCTCTCTACTAGAATATTTTTCATCCTATCCTCCCTAGGCCTTTAAAAATTTAGATCCGGGTCCTTGCGAGGCGTCCACGCCCCAAAACCCCTCGCTTAATGTGCCGCTTTGATTAAATATAAGGCTCCCTTGAACCATCAAATATGTGCTCACCACCACCAAAAACACTAACCACGCGCTCCGAGCCGGAGGCCCAGAGGACGTGGCTTCATCAATTAAAGAAACCTGTTTTCAAATTTGTTCAGAGGTAAGATTTTTTAGGGCTGGAAATGAAAAGTGTGGAGACATTTACATGATTTCTTCCAGCTCATCTTTAGAGACCTTGTATGTCTGGTCGAATTCCTGCCAAAATTTCTTTTCCTTATTTTTCCATCCATGTCCAAACCGTTCATCAAAGAAGCTGCTCAAACGGGCAAACCAATTTCCTGACTTCTCAATGCCTTTAGCTTGGGAAAGAAATATCTCCTTGAGATAGATGTCTATCTCGTGCAATTTGTCCTTTGGGATATAGGACTTGGCTCCCAGCTTGATGGATCCAACCAGGTTGTCAGGATTAAGGCCATGGGCCGTAAGCATCAATGCCGGGATCTTTCTCTCGATGGCGATTTCTAGTAGGTCGAATCCCCTGACCCCCATGATATCCAGGATAGCCGCGTCATAGGCCTTGCTTTCCAGCGATTCTTTGGCCGATTCAAAGCTTGTGGCCTTTTCAACATCACAATCCTCAAGGATCTCTACCAAGGTTTCCAGAACATCTGGTTCATCGTCCACCGCGAGGATCTTTTTCCCTTTTAAAACATCTTTATTCGCCATGATTTGGGTTCCTCCTTCTATTCTTACGTCATACTTAACGGCCTAAGCCTCTCATTACTATGGAAAATACCCCATATCATAATTTATGGGCAGATCCAAACATAATCAACTGATAAAATCGTTTCACGACTTTATATAACGGAAAAATATATTTGACTTCCTGAAATCTGTAAACTATAAACCCGCCCAGAGAGACCGACCGGTCTGTCTTAGTCTGCTATCCCACAGAATTGGATCATGGACCTTAAAGAGAAAATCGTTCACGAGTCCCTAAAGCTCTTCTCCCTGAAAGGCTTTTTGAGCACCTCCATACATGACGTGTTGGCCGCAGCAAACACGTCCAAGGGAGGATTTTACAATCATTTTCAGAGCAAAGAGGACCTCTTTTTCGCCGTTCTGGCTGAAGCGAGGAAAATTTGGCGAGAAAAAAACCTCTCTGGCCTTGATGAGATAGAAAAGCCGGTGGATAAAATCAAAAAGCTCTTGGAAAACTATAGGGACAGATATCTAAAGGATACTAGGAATTTCCCTGGGGGATGTATTTTTGTCACTCTCTCTGTAGAGCTGGATGACCAAAGGCCTCATCTATCCCGTGAATTGAATAAAGGATTTTCAGGCTTCAAGGCCATGATCAAGCGGCTTCTGGATCAGGCAAAGGAGTCCGCGGAATTGGCAGAGGAGATGAATACCGAGGCCCTCACCGAGATGGTCTTTGCGGGGATGATGGGGGCTTCCGTCATCTATGGCACGGAGAAATCCACGATTTGTTTGGATAAATCCATCAATTCTTTGATTCAGTATTTGGATAGACTGGCACCGTGAAAAAAGGATTGGAGTAATGGAGCAATGGAGCGGTGGAGCAATGGGGAATATAAAATGGTGCACCGGAGAGATGACCGTTTGGAGTAAATGGAACCACGGAGCATGCCTATAATGTTCATAGGACCTTCTTTTTTCCAACACCCCACTACTCCAATACTCCAGTACTCCACCTCGCGTCTGCGCCGGAATTGGCATAACCTTTTCAATATCAACCCCGACAAGACGGGCTGAACTAACTACCATTTAGAAGGAGGGAGAAATTATGGATTTTAGTTTTTCAGAAAGAGAAGAGATGTTGAGGAAATCTGTCAGGGAATTTGCCGAAGCCGAGGTCACCCCAAAGATGGAGGCCATGGAGGAGACGGGTGAATTCCCCACTGATCTATTGAAACCAATGGCTGACCTGGGCATCATGGGTGTCATCACGCCTGCGGATTACGATGGCGTGGGCCTGGGATATGTGGCCCGAACCATTGTATTGGAGGAACTGGGGAGGGTCTGCCCTGCCATGCCCATGGCCTTGCAGGTCCACCATATGGCCTGTGCGGACCTGAATGATTTCGGCAACGAAGAACAAAAGAAGAAGTACCTGCCTCCGCTGGCAAAAGGCGAGACCATGGGTTGCGTGGCCGTCACAGACCCCAGCGGCGGATCGGATGTGGTTGGAATGAAAACCACAGCAGAGTTGAAAGGCGACAAATACATACTCAACGGACGCAAGTGCTTCATAACCAATTCCCACACCTCAGATTTTTGGGTCATCATCTGCAAGACCGGAGAAGGCGCCAAGGGGTTAAGCGCCCTTATCGTAGACAAAGATGCACCTGGGGCCAAGTTGGGACGAAAGGAGAACAAGTTTGGTTTGCGTGGAGCCAATACCGGTGAGCTCGCTTTTGATAATTGTGAAGTCCCAAAAGAGAATCTGCTAGGACAGGAGGGCGGTGGATTAGCCGTGGCGCTCAAGGCCATCAGTGAGACTGGGAGAACAGGAATGGCTGCTGTTGGTTTGGGTATTTTGACCGCCGTATATGAAGAGGCAGGCAAGTTTGCCACTGAGAGGATCCTTTATGGCAAGCCGATCAGTGCCCTTCAGGCGATTCAGTTTTATATGGCAGAGATCTATTCTCAGTTGGAAATCTGCCGGCTTCTCTGCTACCGGGCCAGCTGGCTGAAGGATCAGGGCATGCGGTGTGATAATGCGGCCGCACTGTCAAAATACTATACCTGTGAAGCCGCGGCAAATGCGGCCAAGAAGGCGATCGAAATTCATGGCTCCTACGGGATCATGAGAGAATATGCGGTTCAGCGCCTGTTGAGAGACGCTATAGTTACAATTCCTTCTGGAGGAACGGCGGAGATTGCAAAAGTGGTCCTTGCCAGAGCAGCCCTCTCGCCATTTAAGAAATAACAGAACCGATACTGGCCTCCGGCTCGGATAGCCTACGCCTCAGAGAGATACTTGATATTAGATGCTGGATGACAAAGCACTCCCGCGTGGGATTTGGATTCAACAGTGAGTTTCTATATCCAGTATCCAACATCCAGGATCTAGTATCTGGTCCCACGGAGATCGTGTCCGCTCATCCCGATGTATAGTTTTTTTTTGAAAGACAGGAAGGAGCATGAATCGAATCATCGTCTGCATCAAACCCGTGCCTGATCCCAAGCATTGGGATAAGGTATCCATGGACCCAACCACCCAGACGCTGAAAAGGGAGGGCATACCAAGCATCATCAATCCCCTGGACAAGCACGCCCTCGAGGCTGCCTTGACGATCAGGGAAGCCCAGGGCGGAGAGGTAGTATTGCTCTCTATGGCTCCTCCCTTTGTGGAATCCACTATCAGAGAGGGACTGGCCATGGGTGCGGATCGGGCCGTCCTGTTATCTGATCCGGTCTTCGCTGGGTCTGATACGCTGGCCACAGCCAATATCCTGGCGGCCGGCTGCCGCTGGATAGGGGAATTCGACATGGTCTTTTGCGGCAACTTGTCCATTGATGGATCTACGGCCCAAGTCTGCTCTCAGTTGGCTGAATTCTTGGATCTGCCCAGTGTGATGCACGTGATCGGCTTAGAGTGGGAGGATGCGGACCTGATTATTACGCAGAAGATCGAGCATGGTTACACCAAGCTCAAGGCATCCCTTCCTCTTGCCATCTCTACTCGAAAAGAGCTCAATAAGCCCCGTTATATTCCCTTTACCGGTATTCTCGCAGCGGAGAAGAAAGAGATTAAGGTGCTATCCAACCAGGATTTAAAGTTGGATACCACCCTGATCGGTCTGGACGGTTCTCCCACGAAAATGGCCGGTCTTGAGCTCCGCCAATTTGCCCGGGCCAAGGAGACATTGGAGGGATCCGTTGAGGAAATCGTCGAGAAGCTGGTGGATAAGATTTATCAGTATGGGATCATCTGAGGCAAGTGAGCTAAAGTGTCTAAAGTGAACTGAAGTCAATGGAAAGGAAAGCTTAGCTACTAATTAAAGAGATCGCGTAATGAGTGGAAACGATTACAGCGGCGTCTGGGTATTCGCGGAACAGCGGAGTGGCGAACTACATGAGGTCAGCCTGGAACTCTTAGGTAAAGCCAGGGAACTGGCCGATCAGGCAAATCAAAAGGTTATAGGCGTTCTGCTAGGTCACGAAGTGAAGTTCCTTGCCCAGAACCTCATTAATTACGGGGCCGATTCGGTTCTTTTAGCTGATGACGCCCATCTAGAGAACTATCGATTACTCCCCTACGCCCTGGTTCTCCAGAGTCTCATCAAGACCTATCAACCTGAGATTCTATTGATGGGCGCAACCGCTCTGGGGATTGAACTCGCCCCAAGGGTGGCTGCCAAGGTGCGAACCGGCCTATCCGCCCACTGCATTAATCTCAAGCTGGACAACCAAGGACGGCTTCTGCAAGTGGTTCCCGGATGGGGCGGCGGCGTGATTGCCACCATTTCATGCCCTGATCACCGGCCCCAGATGGCTACAGTCATGCCAGGCGCCATGAAGGCTCTTGCCCCCGTTGAAAGAACGGGTGAGGTGAGGGAGATGGAAGTTCAACTTCCAGAGGCGGATATGGGACCGGAGGTCCTGCAGGTCAAAAGGGAGAAACCAGAAGAGCTGCCCCTGGAAAAAGCGGACGTGGTCATTGCAGGGGGTTGGGGCATTGGGAGCGAGGAAAACTGGAAGATGATCGAAGAACTGGCCAGTGTCCTGGGCGGTGCCGTAGGGGCCACACGCCCGCCCGTGGATGAAGGCTGGGTCGAAGAAAGGCAAATGATCGGCCAGAGCGGAAAAACGGTCCGCCCTACCCTTTACATGGGTATTGGGATTTCAGGGGTAATGCATCACGTGGTGGGGATGGATCAGTCAAAGCATATCATCACCATAAACTCGGACCCCAATGCAGAGATATTTGAAACATCAGATGTCATTGTGGTGGAGGATTTCAAGAAAATCATCCCCAAGTTAATCGAAGGACTTAAAGCTAAAGTTAAAGGCTAGAAGACACATGGAGTGATGGAGAACTGTAGTAGTGGAGTAATGGAAAAGAAATCCTTTTTGCAACACTCCAACACTCCAGCACTCCACTGCTCCAAACCTTTTAATTTCAGGAGGTATTCATGGCAGACTTAAAAGAAATAGATCAGGCATTGACTACGTATATACGTCCCCTTACCTTTCCACTGGCCATAAAAATGCTCAAATCTGAAGAGGAAATCCCAGAGAAGACACGTCGCCCCTTTCAGCAGATGAAGCAAAAGGTGGCCATTTGCCAGGGGATCGGTATGGCACGGAAGTGGGGTTGGGCCGTCGCCATGGGTAAAGAGGACATGCAATGCTCTCTGGGTGCAGCACCTTTCGGTTTTTTCAAAAACATTGGTTTTTACAACGAAGGGAACTTGGCTGCCGGCATGTTCACGGCCTCGAAAGAGATAGGGAAAAAAGAGGAAGACCTCGTGGATCGATTTGAATACGGACAATACAGCCATATCCTGGTTACGCCAGTGAACCGCACCGCTTTTGAACCAGATTTGTATATGATCTACGGCAATCCAGCGCAAGTTATGAGGCTCATTCAGGGCGCGCTTTACAATGAGGGCGGAGCCATTCAATCTTCGTCTATGGGAAGGCTTGGTTGTGCGGCGATGATCACGGTGATAAAAAATGGAGAGTGCCGTTATCTTGTCCCGGGAAATGGGGATCGAGTCTTCGGCATGACACAGGATTTTGAGATGACTTTCATAATGCCCGCCTCCAAGGTGGACACGGTATTGGACGGACTTGCCAAGACCCATAAAGCGGGTGTAAGGTATCCCATTACTAGCTTCTTCAATTTCCAAGCCACATTTCCACCCTCCTATCAGGAACAGATGAAAATCTGGGAGGAGAAAGGGGAATTATAGATGGAGACATATACAGGGAGGCAGCGTGTTTCTGCTGCCTTTAAAAAGGCCTTCACCAACAAGGAAGTAGAGATTGACAGGATTCCCTCCTACCCCATCATGGGCCAGTGTAATGCACAGCTCGTAGGGGCATCCATCAGAGAATTGTTGCAAGACCCCAAAGTCTTCGTGAAGGCACAAGTGGCCGCTTATGAACGTTACAAACCAGATATCATTGTCATGCAAGCAGATCTGCTCATGGATGTGGAGGCCATTGGGAATGAACTCCGGTTTCCCGAAGAGAGCATGTGCATCTCCACAAAAATGGCCCTGGAAGAGAAAGGGAAACTGAGCAGCCTTCAGATTCCTGATCCTACAAGAGACGGACGCATGCCCGGGTATCTGGAGGCCTTGGCAGGAACCAAAGAGGCAATCACCGATTCAATCGTATCTGCAGTGATTGCCGGTCCCTGGACCACAGCCATAGGCCTCAGAGGGGCCAACGAACTCATCAGAGATGCGATCAAGGACCCGGACTATGTTCATGAACTGATGCGATTTACCTCCCAGGTCTCCGTAGAATTCATGCAAGCCGTCATTCCGCTGAAGGTGGGGCTCAGTTATTCAGAGGCCCCTGCATCATGCAGTCTCATTTCTCCCAAAATGTACCGAACATTCATCTTCCCTTACCATAAACAGATCATTGACCACTTTAAAGAAAAGAAGGTGGGCATCGGGCTCCACGTCTGTGGATATGCAGATCCCATCCTTGAAGATCTGGTGAATACCGGCGTGACCAATCTCAGTGTTGATGCCCCTACGGATTTGGCCAAGGCGGTGAAAGCAACCAAGGGTAAGGCGGTCCTCATAGGCAATGTCAACACCAATCTCTTCTTTTCCGGAACCAAGGAAGAGATGAGGCAGGCCATAAAGCGTTGTGTTGATATCGCTGGCAAGGATGGTGGTTATATACTTGCCTCAGGTTGTGAGGTGCCAGGTATTGCTCCGCCTGAACAGGTGGACTGGTTCATGGAACTTGCCGATGAGCTGGGTAAGATTAATCATGGAAGCAGAAGTGCCTAGACTATTCGTAGCGCTCACAGGAAGACCCTCACCATTGTGGCGCGTTGTAAACCCTAGGTATGCCATTCCCTATCTCTCAACTGGCGCCTTAAGGCCTTGCCTGAGGCCAACCGAGGCACCTCGTCAAGAAATTCCAGTGCCACGGGGACCTTGTAAGGGGCCATTAACGCCTTACAGTAGCCCCTTAACTCCTCCATTGTAAGGGATTCACCCTCTTTAAGCACCACAAAGGCCTTGGGTGCTTCACCTTTGAGTTCGTCTGGGATACCCACAATGACCAGATCTTTAATCTTAGGATGGTTGATCATCATGTCCTCCACCTCAGAGGGAAATACCTTTTCGCCACCCACATTGATCATGTCTTTTTTTCGGTCCACGATGTAGGCAAATCCATTTTCGTCCATATATGCAATATCCCCTGAATGGAACCACCCTTCTCCATCAAAGGCCTCCTTAGTGGCCTCCTCCTTGTTGAGATAGCCATTGGTGACGCAGGTGCCTCTGACACACAATTCCCCCTGTTCACCCGGTGGTAATGTCTTCCTGTTTTCATCGATCACTTTGATCTCTGCATCATCCATCCCGCGCCCGCAGGATCCGATCCGGGTCTCCGTGTAGGGTGCCGTGGTACCCACACAGGAGACCTCTGTAAGACCCCACGCCTCCGCATAACGCCATCCAAGCTTCTCTTCTACCTGACGAATCAGGTTCTCTGGCATTTTGGTCGCCGCGGACAGACAAAAAACAACCGATGAGATTTCCCTCTTTTCAAGATCCGGCTGCTTTAGCAACAGGTTGTACATGGGTGGGACACCTTGAAAAGCCGTCGGTTTCAGTCGTTCAATATTGTCTATGGCTTTCTCAGGATAAAAGCGTTCCACCGTGATGACAGTCCCGCCCTGTGAAAGCGTGCCTAAAGTCCCGTTTATCAGTCCCCAACAGTGAAAGATGGGTGTTGCCACCATGAGTGTATCTTCCGGTTTAAAGTGAACCTTCCCGAAATGGGTAGAGTTGTGATAGATGTTGAGATGGGTGGCCATAACACCTTTTGGCCAGCCCGTCGTCCCCGATGTGTACATCAGGTGACACAGGTCGCTGCCCTTTGTCCCCGGTGCGTCGAACTCCCCACGCCCTTCGGCCAGCATGGTTCTGAAGCTGGGGTATTTTTCTTGCGCTTCCAGAACGATTACATCAGTCAGCGACTTCACCTCAGGACGCACCTCTTCTATGATGGGGAGCCTTTTTTCATCTACCAGGACACCCTTTGTATTGCAATCATTGAGGATGTAAGCGACCTCGGTCTTCTGGAGCATGGCATTGACCTGGTTGACTGTCACGCCCGCCCTCGCCGTTCCCAGGTAACCGATGATCAACTCTGGAAGACTGGGCAAGAAAATGGAGAGTACATCCCCTTTCTTGAAACCCATTTTTATAACCCCTTCGGCCGCTGAATTGATGAGACGATTCAGTTCCGCATAAGAAATACGGCGATCTTCAAAGATGATAGCCGTCTTGTTAGGGTTTTCGGCCACATGGCGTTTGATAATGTCCGAGACATTCATAAAGAGGTAGCTCCTTCACTTTGCGCGCAAAATAAATAATGGGGGTTCCATGACTCTGAACGATAAGATATACTGCGTTGGTAGTATCTAGCTTGATGTGGACTCTATGTCAAGAAATGATGGGTTGTCGTTTAGTCGGAAGTTGGAAGGCCAACGTGTTAATCTCCTTTGTTCTCCCTCTTTTGCTTTCGTCTTATTGGGGGTGTTCTGAAGCACCCGTGGTTAAAGTGGGAGATACGGCCCAGGATTTTACGCTTCCCAGCCTCACCGGTGAACAACTGAGCCTGAGCCAGTTCAAAGGGAAGAATGTTTT
>JASFEQ010000148.1:0-9479 GCA_050124735.1 Desulfobacteraceae bacterium
AGTTGAACACCCTCATAATCTTTAACGATGCCTTGTTGTCCAATAAGTGGTGCACTTTGGCGATGGCCACCAACCCCTCTCCCTCGATCAACTTCATGTAACCTTCAAAAGACCGGGGCAAATCCATCATCGCAACCTCCTCACATCCAGGTTGATGCCCATTTCTGACCCGCTGAGCCATTCCGCCGTCCACTCTTGCCTCCTTCATGTCAGGCAAGGCCTCGCGCAAGGGAATGATTCTCTGAGGGACGAGGCGATCCCGGGATAGATGCCTCACGTTTTCTAGGCTCAGGGCGTCTTTAACACTGAAAGGCCCACTGCACAATCTTCTCAGCGACTTGAGATGGGCTCCAGGTCCCAGCTCTTTTCCCAGATCTGCTGCTAGGCTCCTCACATAAGTGCCCCTGGAACAGGCGACCTTCATGGTCACGTCAGGGAGGTCAATGGACGTGATTGATAGGGAATGGACTTTCACCCTTCGTGTCTGCAAATCCATTTTGATCCCTTTTCGCGCCAGTTCATACGCCCGTTTGCCCCTGTAATTGACTGCAGAAAACAGGGGGGGGGCCTGTTCAATCTCTCCTACGAATCTCAGGGCAACTTTCTTGATAAATTCAGGCTCAAACTCGGGCACCAAGCGCCTCTTTACAACACGTCCTGTCAGATCCTGCGTATCTGTTTCAACGCCTAATCTCATGATGGCTTGATAGGCCTTGTCCCCGGCCATGAGGTAATTGGAGAGCTTCGTTCCTTGGCCCAACAAAATAATCAATAATCCTGTGGCAAAGGGATCCAGTGTACCAGCATGACCGACCTTTTTGACCTTCAGAAGGCGCCTGATCGCCTTTACCACGCCAAAAGAGGTTTTTCCCTCTTCTTTATCAATCAGGATTATGCCATCATAGGAATTTCCCATGCATCAATCTATTCAGGGGCATCGTCTGAGTCTTCAACCTTCAGTTTCTCAAAAAGCCTTTCCATATGGTCGCCCTTTTCTAGGGAGGGGTCATGCTTGAAAGTAATATCAGGCATATATTTCAAATCCATCCTATGACCCATCTCTTTCTTTATAAACCCCTTAGCACTATCCAGGCCCGCTTGAGTCTTCTTAAAATCTTCCTTATTCCCCATTACGCTATAATAGACCTTGGCATGTCTTAGATCATCACTGAGACGAACGCCTGTCAATGTGGCTCCTTTGATTCTCGGGTCTTTGACCTTTTTTACCAACAAATCGGCGATCTCTCGCAGGAGCTGATCACCAACCCGAACGGCCCTCTTGCCTGCCAACATGGCCTGCCTCGCACCAAGTCAATTTTTTTTAGATGTTAAGAATTTCTATTTTCGAATCAAGAACCTCTGCCAAATACAGAGAATCCACGAAAGCACGTATGTTATTCAGTGAGGCATCAATGTGACGCCTGTCATTTCCAACGGCGCTTACCCCCAATTCAATCTTCTGCCATTTGTCATTGGAGCCAACTTCTGCGACAGAAACATTGAACTTGTGTTTGATCCTATCCACCATGCTTTTTACAATCTTCCTCTTGCCCTTCAGGGAGCGGTTATCGTGTAAATGGAGATCTATCTTGAGAATCCCGACGACCATTTCTTATAACTCCGCTTCCTCCTCTTCCAGGTTATAGACTTCAAAAACATCTCCTGGCTTTACATCTTGAAAGTTTTCCAGACCGATGCCACACTCATAACCTGACTGAACCTCCTTCACATCATCCTTGAAACGTCTTAGTGAGGCTATCTTGCCGTCAAAGACCACCACATCGTCTCTGAGGAGTCGAACATTGGCATTTCTCTCAATGTGACCATCCGTCACATAGCAGCCAGCCACAGTGCCTACTTTTGGAACGTGAAATATCTGTTTTATATCCGCTCGGCCAATGATATTCTCCCGATATATTGGCTCGAGGAGTCCAGCCATGGCCATTCGAATATCCTTAATCACGTTGTAAATGACATCATAGTAGCGTATGTCAACCTCCTCCTTGGCGGCGACATCCGTGACCCTCGGATTTGCACGTACATTAAAGCCGATAATAATTGCTCCAGAGGCAGAAGCGAGCATTACATCCGTTTCCGTGATGGCACCCGTGGAGGAATGGATGATTTTTACTTTCACCTCTTCTGTACTCAACTTGAACAGGGAATCGGAAAGGGCCTCGATAGAGCCCTGCACGTCCGCCTTCAAAATAAGATTGAGCTCCTTGATTTCACCCTCTTTTATCCTGTCAAAGAGGTCATCAAGGCTGATGATGCCTCGCCTAGTCGCTCCAGCCGTCCTCACTTTGGCCTGGCGCGCCTCAATCACCTGCTTGGCCGTCTTTTCGTCTCCCACCACGATGAATTCATCTCCCGCCATGGGGACTCCAGAAATCCCATAGATCTCTCCCGGAATTGAAGGCCCAGCGGATTTCACCCGCCGGCCACGATGATTGAGCATGGCCCTGAGCCTGCCATAGTGCTCTCCACAGACGAAATAGTCACCCTGTTTGAGCGTTCCGCTTTTGATAAGAACCGTGGCGATAGGTCCCCTGCTCTTATCCAGCTTTGCCTCAATAATAGTACCCCTCGCTGGCTTGTCTGGATTCTCCTTCAATTCTAAGACTTCCGCCTGCAGCAAGATGAGCTCTAAGAGCTCCTCAACACCCTCGCCCGTCTTGGCCGAAATATGGCCAAAGATCGTTTCTCCGCCCCATGCTTCTGGTACCAGTTCCAACTCAGCCAACTCTCTCGTAACCTTGTCAATATTGGCTTCCGGTTTGTCGATCTTATTGACTGCGACAATGATCGGAATGCTTGCAGCACGGGCGTGATTGACCGCCTCTACGGTCTGTGGCATGACGCCGTCATCTGCGGCAACCACCAGGACAATGATGTCAGTCACCTTTGCTCCTCTCGCCCGCATTGCCGTGAAGGCCTCGTGTCCAGGTGTGTCCAGAAAAACGATATCTCCGCCCTCGATTTTCACATAATAGGCCCCAATATGCTGCGTAATACCCCCCGACTCACCTCCAATGATATTGGATTGTCTTATATAATCGAGCAGAGACGTTTTTCCATGATCCACATGGCCCATGATAGTCACCACCGGGGGCCTTGGCCTCAGATCTTCAGCCTTGTCTTCAACTTCAGCGATAATGTCTTCCACATCAAAAAGATCCAGCTCCAACTCATAGCTGAACTCATCTGCCACCAAGGATGCGGTTTCAAAATCTATGGATTGATTGATATTGGCCGGAGCGCCCAGGCTCATCAATATCTTGATAACCGCAGTGCCCTTGATCCCCATCGCCTTGGCCAGTTCCCCCACCGTGACTTGTTCGGGAACCTTGATTCTTCTCTTTATGGCCTTAGGTACGGTGATTTCTGTTTGTTTCAAATTCTTGGCCACATCTCTTGGCTTCTTTGCGCCTCTTCGCTCTTTCTTCCCTAACCTGCGGCCTTCATAAAGATCAGCTCGCTCGAATACCTCTATTTTCCGATGGCGAACGGAGCGTTTGGGCGCGACTTCCTTCTTCTCGGCTTTCTTCTTATCTCTCTTTTTCCTGGCAGGTTTGCCCTTCTTTTCCTCCTTTGGTACAGCAGGCAATTCCTCGACCACACGCCGCTTGGAAACAAGCGGTTCAGTCTCCAGAACTCTCTTCTGATCTTTGGCGATGATTTCCTTCAAAGGGCCCTCTTCTGGCCTCTTTATGATCTTGGCGGGTTGATCGGCCACCTTCTTTCTGGCCTTTTTCGCTTTTTTCTTTGGCTTGGGCTTTGCAGGGGTTGGTTCTGCCAAAACCTCTTTTTTCACCCCCTTTGCGGAGGCCTGCATCTTCTTTTCCGAGACCCGAGGCGCTTTGGCCGTGTCTTCCCCTTTCTTGATCTCCTCTTGAACCTTTTGGGGGATGGGTTCGGTCGCCTCTTTCATCTGTGCCGGAGCCCGCGTTTCCACTTCAACCTCTAACTCTTTGGGCTCTTCAGCCGGCTTTTCTGGCTCAACCTTGACCGTCTTCTTGCGCCTGCGGATGACCCTCGGCTTTATCCTTTTCTCTTCAATGACCTCCGAAACCCTTCCAGCAACAATGTCCCGTGCCTTGGTAGTCGCTTCCTCATCCAGAGTACTCATATAGTTCTTAATATTCATACCTCCAGCTTTCAGCTTTTCCACCAACTGCTTGCTGTCCATACTAAGGTCTTTGGCCAATTCATAGACCCTGACTTTAGCCATTTAATCCCCCAACACCAAGATTTTCCATTTCCATGTAAACACTTACCATTTGCCTTGGATCCACCCTCGGTTATTCTGCCCACATATCTGGACTGATTGTTATGGCCTTCCCCGTCCTGAAACGCCTTCCGAGGCGTCTGTTTTTCGACAGTTGCTCGCGGCAGGATTCACGCCTGCAAACGTATGCCCCCCTGCCTTGCACCTTTCCTTGATCGTCCTTGATTATCTGACCTCCTCCATTTACTACCAGCCGAATAAGTTCACGTTTTCGCCGCTTTGCACCGCATGAAATGCATGTTCTTATGGGGATATGGCCTTTAGCCTTCCCCATCGGCCCTAACCTCCTTTAATTCATCTTCCTCTGGAGCCTCTTTTTCTACCCTTTCTTCAGCTTTTTTCGCCTTCATACCCTGTATGGCACTATCAATGATCTTTCCTGCCTTTTCCTCACCAATTCCACCCACCTGCATGAGGTCAGAAACAGAGGCCTCTGCCACCTCTTCCATGGACCTGAAACCCTGTTGGTAAAGGTTTGAGGCGGTCGCTTCTCCCACTCCATCCAGCTGAAGCAGTGAGTTATAGGCCTCCTTCAAGGCGTCGTTGTAATTCGTCTCGCTCGTCACATCCAGATTCCACCCGGACAATTTTGAAGCCAACCGGACGTTCTGTCCCCTCTTGCCAATAGCAAGGGATAGCTGGTCATCGGGTACCACGACCTCCATGGTCTGATTGCTCTCATCCACGATGACCCTCACAATTTCTGCAGGAGCAAGGGCATTGCAGATGAACTTGGCCGGGTCGGGATCCCAGGTGACAATATCTATCTTCTCTCCTCGCAGTTCTTGGACCACGGCCTGTACTCTGGAGCCCTTCATTCCCACGCATGCGCCAACAGGGTCCACATCACCATCCTTAGAGCTCACCGCGATCTTTGCCCTGCTACCAGGCTCTCTTGCAACCTGAATAACCGTCACTATCCTTTCAGAAATCTCTGGCACCTCATTTTCGAAGAGCGCAGAAAGGAAATTGGGATGGGTACGCGAAAGAACGATCTGGGGTCCTCGACTGAATTGTTTCACGTCCAGAATATAGGCTCTGACACGATCACCCTGCTTATAGGACTCTTTGGGAATTTGCTCTTTTACAGGCAGCTCTGCCTCGGTACGACCTAGATTGACGACGATTGCCCCTTTGTCAAATCGCTGGGCAATGCCGTGGATGATCTCACCGCGCCTGTCCTTGTAGTCATCGTAGACAATGTCCCTTTCCGCCTCTCTCAGACGCTGCATGATGACCTGCTTGGCGGACTGTGCCGCTATTCTTCCAAGGACGTCAGTATCCATCTTGATGCCAAGGCTGTCCCCAACTTCGGAGTCGGGATCAATCTCCTTCGCCTCTTCTAGGGAGATTTCCATGTTCTCGTTCGCAACCTTTTCCACAACTTCTTTGAATTCGAAGATCTCGATCTCCCCCATCTCCTCATTAAAACTGACTTCCAGGTCATAATTCGGGCCTAGTTTCTTCCTGGCGGCGGCCCTTACGGCCTCCTCAATGGTCTTGATCAAGACCTCCCGGTCAACTCCTTTTTCGCGACTGACCTGGTCAATCACCCTTATCAGTTCTGTAATCATCTTTCGTCTACTCCAGAAACGGTTAAGTTAGTTCCCTATGGTCACGATTGGTTAAACTCATAAACCAGGTGGGCCTTGTCCACCTCAACCCAAGGCAGGGCCACCAGCGATCCTTCCGCCTCAACGTATAATGTGCCATCCTCGAAATTTTTGAGATATCCGCTAAAATTTCGGCGACCATTAACAGGCTTGACCATTCTCACCTTTACCCTCTTTCCCTTGGCCCACATAAAATCCCTCTCCTTTTTGAGGGGCCGATTCAGACCTGGAGAGGATACCTCCAAAATATACTCATGTATTATTACATCTTTCACATCAATCAGATCGCCGATCTCACGGCTTACCCGGGCGCAATCATCGATAGTGACCCCTCCCTCTGTGTCGATATACAACCTGAGCACCCATCTGCCATACTTGGGCAAATATTGCACATCCACCAATTCAAAGCCCATTTCGCCAAGAATGGGCTCAACCAGATCTGCAACCTGTTTTGTGACTATATGTGCCTTTTTCACCATGCGTCTAGAAAGCGCCAAGGGCTATCGCGTGATCTCTTCCTTGGCTAAATCAATCACACACCGCTTATGGATAAGAAAAAAGCGGGCCCTCAGACCCGCTTCCTGACTGCAGACTTAAATTGTTGCCGATTTTATTTACGAGGGTTCATAGGTCAAAATTAAAATCAACACCAAGTCCGCAATTCGAAGTAGATCAACCACCCTAAAGCATACGGCTGATAACCTCAAAAAGGGAGTCAGGCCATTCCTCAGCAAAACCTAACTGGAGCGGGCAACGGGGCTCGAACCCGCGACACCAAGCTTGGGAAGCTTGTACTCTACCAACTGAGCTATGCCCGCCCATCTCATCTCCCTCCGTCTTCTTGTAAGGAAATCCAGCGAGGAGGCAGGGAGAGATGTGAACTGCTTTCGCAGCAACCTATAAATTTACCACCTAATAAGTTAAAGTCAAGTAATATTTAACCTCTTTGAGGGTGGATTTGGGAACCTTCTGAATCGATCCTCTCTAATATCTTGACAACAGCCGGGGATAAAAATAAACTTAAACAGAGGCGTCTGTTGAAAATATTGGGCTGTTTAAAATAGTAGGGACGTTGAAGGCACTGGTGTCAGACTCTCTTTCTAGAACGAGGCTGTAAGGGAAAAACTCCACTCTAAAAAGGAGACTGATATACTCTTGGAAGATGATTCGGATCAAAGCTTGTTCGACCGGATCAAATCCCTCTTCAGGAAGAAGTCGAATCTCCAAAAGGGGACCGATCTTACGGAAGAGATCCATGACCTCATGAACGAAGGCCAGGCCAAGGGTCTTATTAGCGATGAAGAATCGGATATGGTTTATGGGGTCCTTGATCTGAAGGAGACCAAAGCCCACTCCATCATGATTCCCCGCACAGAGATCTCATCCGCCTCCATCCATTCAACCCTTGGTGAAGTCATAAAACTCGTCTCGGACTGTGGTCACACCCGGATCCCCTTCTATAAGGACAGCATTGACAAGGTCGTGGGCATACTCCACGCCAAAGACCTGCTGAAGCTTTGGGGTGAAGATGCCAGTTCACCGATTCCCAGTGAAATTCTGAGAAAGCCCTATTTTGTGCCAGGGTATCAGAAGGTGAGTGAACTCTTGGCGGACTTGAGAGCGAAAAAGACCCATCTCGCCATCTTGACTGATGAATACGGGGGCACCGCCGGTATTATCACTATTGAGGATATTCTTGAGGAAATCGTTGGAGAAATTATGGACGAGCACGATGACGAACCACCATTGCTAAGTGTACTTGATGACCGCTCCGTTTTGGTGGACGCGCGCCTTGAGGTTGAAAAACTGGGAGAACATTTTGGGATCACACTGCCTGAGGGCGAATTCGAATCGGTGGGCGGCTTTATTATCCACCTTTTAGGCAGGATTCCGAAAGTGGGTGAAAGAATTCATTACGGAGATCTGGAAATGACCATAAAATCGGCAGACCAGAGAAAAATCCACAAAATTCTCATTGCCCCCCAAGCAGACGTCAGTCTTTCCCTGCAGGCTGAAGACCAGCATTGACCCTGCCCTAATCCATAACCACACCCAATCATCGATTCGTTAAATCCTAAAAGCCTTCGAAATGAGCTCTATATCCACAAAAAAAATAGTATTGGCCATAATCTCGGGACTCCTTCTGACAGCCTCCTTTGCTCCAAGCCCGTTGGACTGGATGGTTTGGTTTGCATGGGTACCCCTTCTGCGAAGTCTCAACAATGAGTCTCCTGCTCATGCCTTCCTTTTGGGTTTCATGGCGGGTCTTGTTCACTATGTGACCCTCATTTACTGGATTGTCCCTACGCTTCAGAACTACGGGTATCTGGATTTTGTAACAAGCTTGGGTGCATTGGTCCTTTTATGTTTATACCTTGCCCTCTACCCGGCACTCTTCGCATACGTGCTCTGCCATATGAAGGGATCTCGTGTCCTGGTCTTTATGATGGGGAGCCTTTGGGTAGGGATGGAAATCATCAGAGCCCATTTCCTGACGGGTTTTCCCTGGTGCCTGTTGGGCTACACCCAGTTCAGAAACCTCTTTCTTATTCAGGTAGCAGATCTGGTGGGCGTATACGGCATTTCCTTTATGATCGTCCTTGCAAATGGCCTGATCTATCGTCTTCTTTTTCATCGGGAGGCCTCGGAGAGAAGAGGCTTAAAATGGGAAATCATGGGGCTCTTACTGGTGGTCGGTTTTTCTCTCATCTACGGACAGTATCGCTTGGCAGGAGGCGAGCATAAAGGGAAAGGGGGGAAATCCGTCAAGGCGGCCATCATTCAAGGAAATATTGACCAATCCATTAAGTGGAATCCAGCTTACCAGGAGAAGTCAGTGGATACATATCATCGGCTGACTCTCTCCACATCTCTTTTCAAACCCGACCTGGTTGTCTGGCCCGAAACCGCAATGCCTTTCTTTTTTCAAGATAATGAGGATCTCTCACCAAGAGTCTTTGAAATGTCCAAACAAGCTGGGGCTGATCTCATCTTCGGAAGTCCTGCTTACAAGAAAACGCACAGTGGCACGAAATACTACAATCGCGTTTATTTGCTCTCCCGTCACGGTGAATTTGCCGGATATTACGACAAAGTCCATTTGGTTCCATTTGGAGAGTATGTTCCCTACAAATGGTTATTCCCATTTTTCCGCCACCTGCTCCATGCGGCAGGAAATTTTGCCCCAGGGGAAGAGATAGAACCCTTAGAGGCGGCAAATCACTCTGCAGGAATCCTGATCTGCTTCGAGGTCATATTTCCTGAACTGGCAAGAACCCAAACCAGAAAAGGGGCAGCCATTCTGGTTAACCTGACCAACGATGCCTGGTTCGGTAAAACAAGCGCACCTTATCAGCATTTGAGCATGGCAGTATTCAGGGCTGTTGAAAACGGAAGACCAATGATCAGGGCAGCAAACACTGGCTTTAGTGCATTCATATGCCCACATGGTCAAATCATCTCCCGCAGCCAGCTCTTCAAAGAGGAGGTCCTCACACAAGAATTAAGATTGGGGCTCTCTTCAATGAGCTTCTATACCAGATATGGAGACCTATTTGCGTTTGCCCTTTTGGTGATTA
>JASFEQ010000149.1:0-9428 GCA_050124735.1 Desulfobacteraceae bacterium
CGCTATCGTCAGTTGTCAGTCGTCCTTCGTCAGCTGGAGGCTAACTAGTGTTTTGTCCCAGAAGTTCTTTGAATAATTAACGCCTCCATACGAGGTCATTGCGAGCCCTTCGATTTCCTCAGGGTAAACTCCGCAAGGCAATCTCATTTTGTGAAAGTCACTGTTTTCTCTAGCTTGCAAGAGATTGCCTCTCGGCCGTGAGCTCGAGGCCGAACGGCTTCGTTGCCTTCGGCCTGCCCGCCATCGTCCCGCCCTTTGGCGGGGCTCAGGCGAGGCGGGCGGGCTCCTCGCAATGACTCTTGGGTTTCTATATTCTCAAAGTTATTTTCGGGAAACCACACCAGAATCCCTTTGCATAAGCGGTTAAATCATTCTTGACTGCGACGGACAACGGACCACTGACCACGGACTAATCAAGCGGTGCCGTGCAGATCCTGCAGGTCTTCCGGGTAGCCACGTTCCTGATCTTACACCTGGGACACTCTGTCTCAATCTTGTCTCGGACCCACGGGAGAAGGCCGTCTGGCATGTAAAGAAGGATCAGCAAGATGACAACCGCGAACATTAACATGCGATACTCGGGCCAGAACCGGAAGAACTCCAACAAAGGGAAGAGGATAAAGACCGCGCCCACAGGCCCATAGATGGTGACTATTCCCCCGAATATGGCCCAGATTACAACCGTGAAAGACATGGAGACTTCTAAGGTGGAAGGGCCGGCGATCCTCATGAAATGGGCGTAGAGTCCTCCGGATATACCTGCAAAAAACCCGCTCAGGCTAAAGGCCAGGAGCTTGTAGCGGGTTGTATTTATGCCTGCAGACCTCACGGCCAGTTCATCTTCTCGGATGGCATGGAAAATAATGCCCGTGTTGGAGTCAGTGATCTTCCACATGACGGCACACAAAACCAGCATGAGCACGACGCTCACGTAGTAATCACTCAGACGGGACCCGGAAAGCCGCGAAAGGCCAGAGACCCCCAACTCCCCGCCTGTGATATTGGGGATCGCGAAAACGATTCCCATCAAAATAATGGGAAAGGCCAGGGTGGTGAGGGCCAAGTAAGTCCCTTTTAGTCTAAGGCAAGGGATGCCAATGATCAGACCGGCCAGAACCGCTGCCAGTCCGCCCAGGGGAATGCTGCCCCAGGAGGGCAAGTGGGCGTGGTAATTCAAGAGCGCGGCCGTGTAAGCCCCCACGCCAAAGAAAAGGGCGTGCCCAAAATTCATCTGGCCTGTAAAACCGGACAAAAGATCCCAACTGGCCGCCAGTATGGCAAAGATACTGGTCAGGATGAGGATACGTAGCACGTATGGATCCTGGGTCACCACAGGCAAGAGAAGCAGGACCAAGAAAAAAATGAAGACGACAATCCGGCTGGGGAGGACCAGCACTTCCCCCTTAAAGATGGTAAAAAGCCTTTTCAGATAAAAACCGAGTAGACCCATGTCCCTATCTCTCTTCCTCAAAGGCAACGCCAAAAAGGCCTTCTGGCCGGATCAACAGCACCAGGATCATAATGGAGAGGGCCACAGAACCCTTTAGATAGGCGCCCATGGGTGCCACAAAGACCACCAGGGCCTCGGCAAACCCCAGGATATAGGCCCCCACGAAGCTCCCCTTGATGCTGCCCAATCCGCCCAGAACCACGACCGCCATCATCATGATCAGGGGATGCATCCACATAAAGGGGTAAAGGGTCGTGAGGGGCACCACCACGGCCCCTGTAAAGCCGGCCAGCCCAACAGAGATGCCCATGGTGATCAAGGCCACGCGACTCTCATTCATGCCCATCAGGTTGGCCACCTCCCTGTCCTCAGCCGTGGACCGGATAGCCAGGCCGAGTTTGGTTTTCATTAACAGGAGCCAGAGGGCGCCCAGTATGATCAGGGCCATGCCAAAGGTGAGCAATTGTTGGTAGAAGATCTTGACGTCAGAAATTCTAAAGTATCCCCCAATCAAGGAGGGTACGCTCAGGAAATCACCGGTAAAGATGAGGAGCATGACCTCCTGCATGGCAATGGCCAGAGCAATGGTCCCGATCAGGACCGCCCCCTCATGCTCACGAATCGGGTCGATGAAGAGCTTATAAGAAATGAGACCGAACAGGGTCACCAATATGATGCCCCCCACCATGCCCCAAATGGGGTGGAGACCCAGCTTGTGGGTCCCAAAATAGATACAATAGGCAGCCACCATGTAAAAGGCTGTGTGGGCGATGTTGACGATACGGGCCACGCCAAAGATCAGGGAAAATCCAATGGCCAGCAGGGCGTATATACTCCCGCTAATCAGACCGCTGATAACGATGTCCAGTATCATATGGCCTCAGAGATGGTTCATTCCCGTCCTCCCCCCTCCAGACTATGTCGCAGTCTCTTTTAGTCATTGCGAGCGACCGCAGGGAGCGTGGCAATCTCCTTCTTGTCAATGCCTCATGAGATTGCTTCGGTCCTCCCGCCTTAGCGGGAGTCCCTCGCAATGACATTATGAGATAGCCTCCTCGGTGAGGAGAGCCGGGGAATAATTAATGTCTAGGTTACTTTTTGTAGGCCTTGACAACCCACGGCGGTATCTTGTAAGGCACAACGCCTTTATAGGTAATCTCTGGGGCCTCTTTGGCAGGCTTCCATTTATAGGGCCAGACGGCGACCAGTTTCCCGTCCTGCCATTGGACGCCCAGGCTGGTCAGAAAACCTGGCCCCCATTTCAGGTCATGAAGGGGACGGCCCTCAGGGTCCTTGATGTATGCTAACGTGCCACCAGACGTCTTGTAGGGCTTGCGATTCTCCATGACCTCCACAAGCTTGTCCGCATTGAGTGTCCCGGCCATTTCAATGGCTGGGGCCAGGGTATGAACTATAGCGTTGTAGGTGTCAGCGGTGTAGGTCGGCACCTCACCGAACCTCTTGATGTATTCGTCAACAAAAGGCTTGGTGAGCTCATTGGTCTCAACACCCCGCGCATAGGTATTCATGGTCATCACATAATTACCCATTCCCTGGGTCGCCTCCCAAAAACCATCCTTCTGGGCCTCCACATTGATCCCCACCTGCACGGCCGGTATTTTGAGCTCGCCGGCCTGCCTGGCAAAGGGAATCCCCACCGATGAGGAAAACGTGGTGAAGATCATGTGTGCGCCAGAACGCTGGATCGCGGAGAGCTCGGCCGTCAGGTCCGTGGCCACGGCGGAGGGTCTCCAGATACCGACCACTTCCATGCCCATCTTGGGGATAAAGCCTTGGGCCGCCTTGATCATGGGGTCCACCCACATGGCCTTCTCAGCCGCGATGGCCACCTTCACCTGGGGTATGCCAACGTATTTTTTCAATATGCCACCCACGGTCGCCATCTGGATGAAACAGGTCTTGACCAGGAACCTGGAGTTAAAGGGCGTTCCTCGGAAGAAGTATTTAAATCTCTTGTAGTCTTCTGCCACGCGAAGGCAAAGTTTAGGATGGGCGGCACCGCACCCAATGAAGATCTTCTTGTAGTCCATGGCAATGTCTTGCATGGCCAAAACAGCTTCGGATCTAAAGCCGCCCACAATGAAATCCACTTTGTGCCGGGTAAGGAGCAGTTCCATGGCATTGGTGGCATCCGTCACGTTTAGAAACTCATTAGAGTCCGCCTTGACCAGCTCAATTTTCATTTTCTTCTTGCCAACTCTGACGCCTCCTTTGGCATTGATCTCCTCCATGGCCATGGTGGCGCCATTCCAATGTCCCTTGCCTTGGACAAAGTTCATGGGGCCAATTACGCCGATTTTAATGGTCTTGGCCCCCCAAGCGGGAAAAGTGATGCTCACCACAAAACAGAGGGCAAGCAAAACGCTCAATAAAAGATTACGCCTTTTCATGGTATCCCCCTTTCACTTTAAGATTGGCTACTTGTTGGCAATCCACCGAGAGATGCGCCAGGTCTTCCAGGCTTCCCTCATGGGGAAAGCATCCCTCTCATCATAATGGGATTTTTCCACATGCTTGAAAAAATCCATTGGTTAGAATCTGTCTTAGTGGTTTGCGGATAATTTGCGTAATTCAAAAAGATGGTGTTCCAGGTAGAGCACGTTTCTCGTATGGCGGGAGAGAAATTTCTTTTGAAGACGTGCGTGCCATTGGCATTTTGCGTGATCTTCAAAACAGGTCTCCTCAAATGACCAGGTGAAGGTAAAATGGAGCGATTAGGCGTTCATTTTTTTGGGGAACCTTTATCTCGTGCAAGCGATGGCTTTTTTTACTTGATCTTTGAAATGTTGAAAGAGCTCCAAGCCTTGGGCAATGCGCCTTTGCTTGTTTTCGGATTATATTGTTGCATTTTACTATAAGATCACAAATAAAATGTCAAGGTCGAATATGGGGACCCTTGGCCGTCGATAAATCCCACTTGACGCCTCTTGAGAAACCATATTAAATTTGAATTTTGTTATAGATAGAGCATCTTTATCCGCTGGGACTTTCATCCCGAACCTCAGAAAGGGTGGTTGAAGTATGGGTAAGTCCATTGTTGCTATCGTCCGTTATGAACGTCCTCTGGAATCGGTTCGCAAGGCTGTCGAACTCTCCCATGGCCTGGACCGCATGTCCTCCGATGCAAAGGTCTGTATCAAGCCCAACATAGCCTATTGGACAAAGGCCGCACCCATACCCAAATGGGGAATGATTACCACTTCTCGCGTGGTGGAGGATATGGTGGTGCTTCTCAAAGAGCGGGGTGTGGATGACATCACCATTGGGGAAGGCATGGTCACCATGGATCCAAAGGATAGGGAGACCCCTGCCCACGCCTTTGAGACGCTCGGGTACAATCTCTTGAAAGATCGTTATGGCGTTAAATCGATTAATATCTTTGAGCGGCCCTTTGAAAAGGTGGATCTCGGCAAAGAGGTGGTGCTCAACTTTAATAGCGACATCATCCACAGCGACTTTGTGGTGAATCTGCCTGTGCTCAAGACCCACAACCAGACCATGGTCACCCTCGGGATCAAGAACCTGAAGGGCATGATCGATATCCATTCCCGAAAAAAGTGCCACAGCACTGACCCGGAAAAGGACCTCAATTACATGGTGGCCAGACTGGCCAACAAGATGCCTCCCATGTTCACCCTCCTGGACGGCATTTATACGAACGAACGAGGCCCCGCCTTTGACGGCCGCATCAGACGGAGCAACCTCCTTGTGGCATCAACAGATGTGCTCTCCGTTGACATGGTGGGGGCCAAGGTGCTCGGTTATGAGCCTTCTGGGGTCCCGCATTTGGTCCACGCAGCTCGGGACAGGGAGAGGCCCATGGATCTGTCCGACGTGGACGTGGTTGGCGAGAGGATCGAGGATGTGGCTTCCTTTCACGAATATGATTATCCCTATGTGGAAAATGATACGCTTCGACGATCACTAGCAGAGAGGGGGGTCAAGGGGATTACCTACCCTAAATTCGACCTGAGTATGTGCACCTACTGCGCAGGCCTCAATGGGGTGATGCTCTTCGCCATAGCCCAGGCCTGGAACGGGAAACCCTTTGACAATGTGGAGGTTCTCACGGGGAAGGTGATGAAACCCAGCCCTGGCAAGAAAAAGACCATTCTCGTGGGAAAGTGCATGTACCAGGCCAATAAGGATCATCCTGACATACAGGAAATGATTGCCGTGAAGGGATGTCCTCCATCCCCCAAGGCCCTGGTCAAGGCCTTCCATCGGGCAGGCATCGACGTCAATCCGGTCCTATTTGAGCAAATAGACATGGTCCCTGCATTCTTTATGGCCAAGTACGAGGGGAAGCCAGAATTTGACGAGGCCTTTTTCAAGCTGACTTAATACTTCGAGTCACCAATTTTGAGACGATTTCCAAATGACTCGGTAGATTTTGAGGCAAAATTCGTCGAAAGGAGCTTAGGACATGGCAGGAAACTATGATTTGAGCGGCAAAGTAGCCATTGTGACCGGAGGGGGTCGTGGAATTGGAAGGGCCATCGCTTTGGGTCTCGCCGAGTGCGGGGCCAAGTTGGTTCTGGCGGCCAGAACCAAAGAAGAGCTTGTAAAGGTGGTCAGTGAAATTAAGGGAAATGGGGGCGAGGCTGTGCCGATCGTGACCGATTTGATGGTGAGCGACCAGATCAACGCCCTCGTTCAGGCGACTATGGAGTCTTATGACCGCGTGGATATTCTGGTCAACAACGCCGCCAGGAGCTTTCTCAGGCCCCTCATGGACCTGAGGGAAGACGGGTGGGACAAGATCTTTGATGTGAACTGCAAAGCCGCGTTCTTGCTAAGCAGAGCCGTGGCCAAGATCATGGGTAAGCAGGGTGGAGGCAAAATCATCAACATCACCACCGTGGGCGCGGTTCGCGGGGGTGCGGGAATGGGGGTTTACCACGCCAGCAAGGCGGCCCTGAACATGTTGACCAAGTGCATGGCCGTGGAATGGGCGCCCCTTAATGTGAATGTGAACGCGGTGGGCCCCGGCTTGACCAAGACGGCCTTTAGCCAACCCATTTGGTCCAATCCGTCGCTGGAGCAAATGATTACGACCCGGGTTCCCAAGGGCCGCCTGGCAGAGCCCGAGGAGATCGTTGGCGCGGTCCTGTTCCTCTGCTCAGAAGACTCCAGTTTTATTACCGGAGAGTCCATTTATGTGGACGGGGGTACCCTTGCCAACACCTGATGGTGGATCAACGCGCGGAAAAAGGGCTATCCCGCCAACCTTATCAAGGCTTGACGCCCGCTGCCTGACGTTCGAGGGAGGCGGCCGAGCGATAGAAGCCGAACATATTCAAATTGCCGCTGGCATAAGCCAGGTATTCTAAGGAATTGGCCTTGACGATGTGGGCCAATTTGTCGTCCGAGTTTGCCTCAAGAACCACATCGCAGAGTTCGCAAACAAGCTGGTGTTCACCCTTTTTTTGGAGATCTATGGCCCGCGCCAGTATCTTGTCAGCGCCCTCAGCCAGCGCGACCAGCTCTCGGGCACGGTGCCCGGGCGGCAGCGGATTCAATTTGGTGCCCCGGCCGTCGTACCATCCCACCTCACCCTGGTAGATACCCCGCACGGACCAGTCAACGCGGCCGTAACCCTCTTCAAGCTGCTTCGTTTGGGCCAGTTCCTCTGGAAGTTTGATCGTCTGTACCGCCTCCTCCACGCTCTTGCCTTCATTGATGCACTTTATGGTCTGTTCATACACATAGCGAATGGCCCGGGAGTGATGGGTCAGCGCCTGACGAACCTTGCCCGCGCCTATAATGGCTGATGTGTGTCCAGGAATGAGATATTCAGGTTCCATGGCGATCATGCGCTCCAGAGACTCATACCAACCCCGAACGGGCCGTGGTTCCAGCATGGGACTGGAAAGATTGGGGAAGCTTAAATAATAAAGGTCGCCGCAGAACAGGGCCTTTTCATCAGGTAGCCAGAGCATCAAGTGGTCCGGTGTTTCACCGATGGTATGGAATAACTCGAATCTCTTTCCGCCCAGAACAAAGGTGTACTCCCGCTCAAAAGTGATGGTGGGCCAGACGAAATCTTTGCCCTCCGTTAGGGTTGGCAGGCGAAAAGGCGCTTTGATGGGTATTTTGCGGGCATACGCCTCTGCAACGTCGCCAAACTGATTGTGACGACTTCGATTCTGGAACTCGTCTAGCCACCCAAAGTCTTTTCTCAAGAAATTCACGGCATCCTCAGTGGCGATGACCTCAGTCCCCTTCTCCATGAACACTTTGGAACCGCAGATATGATCGACGTGCCCGTGTGTGTAGATGATGTATCTGATTGGCTTGTCAGTGATCTTTCTGAATTCCCTGAGAATCTCCTTTGCCGCCTCCTTGCTCTCGGTGGTGTCTATAATGACCAGCCCTTCATTGGTAATGACCATTTGAACGCCCCCGAGGGCATAACCGCTTGCATAGTAAATGTGATCGGTGATCTTTGTCACGCGTGGGGTAAAAGTCCTTTTCAACTCAGCCAGCTTCTTGATCTCGATCACCGAAAATTTTGGGGGTGGCGGCGGGGTATAACGCAAGGTGGACTCTCCAGGCGCCTTTGGCTCGCGCACAACGGCCTTCGTCTTTTTTAGAGAAATGAACTGGGCCATAAGCGCCACGGCCAAAGCCACGATCACAAGGAATTCAATCAGGGCTAAGATTCTCAGTTTCATGGACACCCCTTTCAATCTTCTATCCGCATCTTTTCACGAGCTTCCTTTATTTTTCGCCTCATCATCCAGAGTATCGATCCTGGATTGATTCGGTGTAGCCACCAAAAAACCTTTGCAACGCCCGTCACCACGATAACGGCCTTATTCCGCTCAACCCCGCGCAGAATCACTGAAGCGCATTCCTCGGGGTTTATTATGAATCGCTCAGGGAGCGATTTGAGCATTTTTTCGCGGTCTATCTTGATCAATTTGCTGGTATAAAAAATGGGCGTTTTAATGAGTCCGGGACAAACCACACTCACATTAACTCCGAGGTCTGCGCCTTCCACCCGCAGCGCATTCGAGAGGCCCACCACGCCATATTTGCTCGCCACATAGGAAACTTCAACAGGAAAGGGGATCAAACCTGCAATAGAAGCAGTGTTTACGATATGCCCATGGCCTTGCTTGACCATGAGCGGGTATGCCGCGGCCACACCATGGACGACGCCAAAAAGATTCACATCAAGCACATCACGCCAGTCATCAATGGAAACATCTCGAACTTCTCCGCCCACTGCGATGCCCGCGTTGTTGAAGATGTAGTCCAGCGTCCCGTGCCGGGCAGCGGTATTTTTCACCAACGCCTTTACAGCCTGAAAGTCAGTCACATCGAGGGCTACTGCTTCAGCCTTATGACCAGCTTGGGTTATAGACCCTACAGCTTCTTCGAGCAGCTCTGTCTGGATGTCTGCCATTATGACAAGAGCGCCCCGCTGGGCCAGTTCTTGCCCGAGAGCGCGCCCTATACCAGAGGCTGCACCGGTCACAATCGCCACGCTTTCTTTGAAGTTTTCCATGTTGCACTACTCCTGGTTGCTGGAAGACCTGGTGTTCAATGGAGATGGCTCACCTAAAAGGGAGCTTAACTTGCCCCATCAAGGCCTAGTTGAATCAAGGTCAAATGCAAGACCTGAGTGAACACTCCAGGTCCAGAGGGCCCGGCTTTGATAACACCCCACAGGGGTGTACGATGAAGGCCATAGCCTTTTCGAGAGGCCATATCTCAAAAAAAATTCCACAGGGCATCGCCGTGACCCAATATTTGGGGTTTGCGCCCTTGAGATTTTGGGAATCTGCAACTCACTCGTTAAACCTCAAATATTGGGTCACTCCCCGTTCACTATATAGATATGGCCTTGAGAAAAGGGTATGGCCGAATCACACATCCTTTGCGGGCAGAGCCAATGGATTCTGACCCGGCCCAGAGGACCAGGTTTTCCATATGAAAATAAAAAACT
>JASFEQ010000150.1:0-9388 GCA_050124735.1 Desulfobacteraceae bacterium
CCCATACCAGGCGTGGAGTGCAAGCTTGCCGAGGATGGCGAAATCCGGCTAAAGGGCGATTCGGTTTTTATGGGCTATTATCGCAATTCAGAGGCTACTCAGGAGGCGATCGTTGATAGCTGGCTTCATACAGGAGATGTGGGTGAGCTGGATGAGGATGGGAATCTTAGGATAACGGACCGCAAAAAGGATATTATAATCTCAGCTGGTGGCAAAAACATAGCTCCATCAGAAATGGAAAACAGCCTCAAATTTAGTCCGTTTATCAAGGAGGCAGTAGTGATTGGGGATCGCCGCAGATATTTGACATGTTTGATACAGATTGAACTGGAAAACGTGGAAAACTGGGCTCAAAACAATAGGATCGCCTATACCAATTACAAAAGCCTGGCCACCCATCCAGAGGTTTATAGATTAATCCAGGGTGAGGTGGAAAAAGCGAACAGAAATTTTGCAAGGGTAGAGACAATAAAAAAATTTACCATTCTGGACAAGGAGCTAGATCCGGACGACGAGGAATTGACGGCCACGATGAAGGTCAAACGATCTGTTATTGAAAAGAAGTTCAAGGATCTCATTGATGCTATGTATTAGCTTTCAGTTCCAGAGTTTTCTGAAGAGGAGGATTTGAATGGGCACTGGTTTATTATTCTTCGTCCAGTTAGTCGCCAGTGGAATCGCCGTGGGTTGTCTTTACGCGTTGATCGCCCTGGGATTCGTGCTCATTTTAAAGGCTACGGACATTCTTAATTTCGCCCAGGGAGAGGTAATTATGATATCGGCCTTTATTTGTTACTTCCTGGTGACAACCTTTCATTTGCCTTTTTTGCTCGCCTTCCTCCTTACGTGCATCTCGGTCGCTTTTATGGGGGTTCTAACAGAAAGAGTGATTCTACGTCCCATGCTTGGGGAACCCGTGTTTGCGGTGGTCATGGTGACCATCGGCCTAAGTATTTTTTTGCGCAGCTTAGTAGGCATTATTTTCGGGCATAATAATCTGGTTTTTCCCTCACCTTTCCCAAAGGAAACAGTAAAAATAAGTGGAATTATCCTTTCTCAAACTGAAATCTGGATCATGCTCTCAACTCTAGCGCTCATCATCGTTTTTTTTGTTTTCTTCAAATATTCCCGTACGGGTTTGGCCATGCGAGGCACTGCAGATGACCAGAAAGTCGCCATGTTGATGGGCATCAGTGTTAAACGGGTATTTGCTTTGATCTGGGGTGTCTCTTTTGTCACCGGTGGTATTGCTGGCATCTTCCTGGCCAATATCATGGTGATAAACCTCGGGTTGGCCTTCGTCGCCGTCAGCGCCTTTCCAGCTATTATATTGGGTGGTTTGGAGAGTATCCCTGGGGCGATTATCGGAGGGCTCGCTATTGGAATTATGGAGAATTTGGCCGGAGGATATCTGGACCAGATTATCGGGGGCGGGGTCAAAGACGTAACACCTTTTGTCGTTCTTTTTCTGGTGTTGATGATTAAACCCTACGGGCTGTTCGGAAAAAAGGAAATCGAAAGGGTCTAGGGTGGCAATTCGTAGTAAAACATTCCGGGAAAGCTATTACGAGGACATTAAGCTATTGCAAACCATCTGGATAAAATTCTGGATGGGTCTTTTTTTGGTCGGTCTAGCAATTTTACCTTTTGTGGGTGATCCCTATATAATATATCTTGTCAATATCTCCTGTATTGCCACCGTAGCTGCCATAGGTCTTAATATACTCACCGGTTTTACTGGCCAGATCTCTCTGGGGCATGCCGCCTTTTTTGCCATAGGAGCCTACTGTACGGCAATCCTGTCAAACCGGCTTCAGATGCCGTTCTGGGTTTGCCTGCCTGCTTCTGGAACGCTAACGGCCTTCATTGGCATGTTGGTTGGTATCCCATGTTTACGACTCAAGGGCCTCTATTTGGCTATGGCAACCATGTCCTTTGGGGTGGTGATAGAATATTTGGTCATCACGTGGGAGGAGGTGACAAGCGGCGTAAGAGGTATTAGTGTCCCTACCCTGGATCTTTTCGGATACCCTTTAGATTCGAACAACAAGCTTTACTATTTTTTGATTGCAATAACGGCTCTTGCCATCATTGCAGCCACCAATCTGCTAAGAACTCGCGTTGGAAGGGCCTTCGTGGCTATCCGTGACAGGGACGTTGCGGCCGAGGTGATTGGCGTTAACTTGACCTACTACAAGGTCCTTGCCTTTACCATCAGCTCTCTTTACGCCGGTGTAGCAGGTGGTCTGTATTCTTATGCAATGAACTATGTTCACCCTGAGCACTTCACCTTTTTGCTTTCCGTACAGTACCTGGCTATGATCATTGTGGGTGGATTAGGATCGATCCTTGGCTCTATTATTGGGGCAGTTTTCATTACTATCATGCCGGAGTTTATCAAAGCTCTTGCCGAATTATTGACCTCTTTTATTCCAGCCCTCGCAGATAAATATGACGATGGGTGGAACATCGCCGCTTTTGGATTACTGATCATTCTCTTCCTCGTATTTGAGCCAAAGGGTCTTTTCGGGATATGGGGCAGGATCAAAACCTGTTTCAAGAATTGGCCGTACACCTATTAAAATTATTTGGTAGGTGGATCCATCTTTAACATCTAATAAAAATGAGGAGGGCGCTATGAAGGTTAAAGAAATGAGGAAAGTGTTGTTGGTTCTTGTTTTAACTTGTTTTCTTGCTGCGCCATGCTTTGCCGGTGGGCGAGGGGTCACGAAAGATACCATCAAGCTGGGGTTGATCTTAACGAAAACCGGACCTGTGGCCGCTCTTGGTCTTCCAGATGGACACGGTATGCATGATTACATAAGATACCTCAATGAACAAGGAGGTGTCCATGGACGAAAAATCGAGTTCATCTGGGAGGATGATGAATTCCAGGCGCCAAAGTCGGTGGCCGCGTTACAAAAACTCATCCATCGCGATAAGGTTCTAACCGTTATAACGACAGGCGGATCCAATCAGACCATTGCCAATATGAAAACCATTATGAAATACAAAATATCTAATGTCCCAAATGCCCTAATGCGAGAATTCTTTGAACCTTACAATCCCCATATCTTTGCTATGGGGGCTACTTATGAGACCCAGTATCAGTGCATCGTCGATTATATCTTTAACGACCTGAAGGAGAAAAACCCACGCATTGGGGTGGTTTACGCCAAAAAGGAATATGGCAAAACCGGATTGAAGGCCATACGTGAGAGGGCTAAAGCCTATGGAGTTGATTTGGCTGCTGAACTGGCATTGCCCACAGGCGCAGTAGATGCCAGCTCACAGGTTTTGACTCTACAAAAAAGCAAAGTCGATTATGCCATAACTTGTGACGTTGTACCCCCAGTTATTACGTTTTTAAAGACCGCGGAAAAGTACAACTATAAACCGAAGGCTGTATTCGGCTTTAACTGGGCTACGGATCCCGTGATCGTGAAAGCTTGCGGCCAAGCAGCAGAAAACTTTATTGGTGTCAATTTCATCGGTGGCTGGTCGGATGATTCCCCTGGCATTAAGATGGTGCGCAAAATCGCCAAAAAATATGGTCGCGACGAGAAAAGTATCGGTCTCACCTCACTTTACACCCACGGGGTCGGAGTAGCCAGCCTTTTCGGTGAGGCTTTTAAGCGAGCCGGTAAGGATTTAAACCCTGATACACTAAAGGCCGCTTTTGAGAGTTTCAGGGATTATGATTCAGGTCAAATTTTTCCTCCTCTAACCTGGACCTCTGAAAGCCACGCTCCACCCGAGATGATCAAGTTTTTTAAGGCCGATGTGCCAAATAAGCGTTTAGTGACAATCACCGGCTGGCGTACACCGAGGAAAATGAAATAAGAATGGATTTTCGTGCTACTACGGTTCGGAGAGATATCCATAAGGCAGCAAGAGAGTTTGCCAAAGGCGAATTCGATCCAGATTAGGTTTTCTAGTGTGATTGAAATCAGCAGTTTCCATCAACCATCTGAGAAAAGGCGGGTGGGCTATGATTCGTTGGCGTACACTTTAGTGAGGAACACGGGGGGCAGGATCTTGGTCTTTTAGAAACCGTCCTGATCATTGAGGGGTTTTGTGGGCAAGATTCAGGCATAGTCATAGCACTGGCCCTTTCAGATTTTGGATCAGAAATGATCTTGAGGCATGGTCATGTGAGGATCAAAAGAGCAAGGTCCTGCGTTTTATAGCGCAAGGGGGGCGGCATCATTACAATAGCCTTTTTAGAAGAAGGGTACTCCCGTGTACCACTCGTAAGAACCGAAAAAAAATAAAAGTAAATACACCATTGATGGAGGCAAAATCTTCGTCACCGCAAAAAGCCTGGCTAACTATGGGATCGTTGCCTGTCAAACCAAGTTGGCCAACGCTCTTGCGTGCGCCGTTTTTTGGTTGAAAGAGAGAGAGACGGTATAGAGATGCGGAAGCACTTAATCTATCTTTGGAATCAGGGCGAATACAGAGAAACAGGCTTGTCGACCAGATAACAGGTAGAGCCAGTTAAATTTAATGAAGAGGATGATCATGAGAAAAATGGAACTAAATAAAATTGCGGTCATGGGTGCGGGATCAATGGGAACAGCTATAGCCCAGGTTGTGGCTACTGGAGGTTACCCGGTCTATATCAGAGACATTTCAATGGATATTTTGGGTAGGTCAAAAAATAAAATCGATCACCAGCTGAAAAAACTGGTGAAAAAAGGAAAGATTTCTCCAGAAGACACTAACAATATACTGAACCGAATCACTTTCACTGAGGACCTTAGGGTTGCGGTAGAGAATGCCGATTTTATCATAGAGGCCGTTCCTGAAAATCTGGATTTGAAAAAGAAAGTCTTTTCCGAAATGGACAGGGTGGCCAAATCATCAGCAATTTTTTCCTCAAATACCTCACAACTTAGTATTGCCTCTATTGGGGAGGCGACCTCAAGGAAAGAGCAAGTCATAGGAACTCATTGGTTTTTTCCTCCTCAGGTCATGAAACTGATCGAGGTTGTTGTCTCCCCGGCAACCTCTCAAGAAACCCTAGAGGTCGCGCTCGCCTTCTGCAAAAAAATCGGTAAAGAGACGGTCATCTGCAAGGATGCGCAGGGCTTCATTACCAGTAGAGCTATCTCTGCGCTGGTCAGCGAATGTCTTCGAATCTATGAAGACGGAATTGCCTCCATCGAGGATATCGATAGGGCCATGAAACTAGGGTTCAACCACCCTGTCGGCCCCTTTCAACTAATGGACATGTCTGGAATAGATGTGGTTTATCAATCACTTGAGGCTTTGAGTAAAGTTTACGGAGATCGATTTAAACCCACTGGAACGATCTCCAAACTCGTCCAAGAAGGCAACTTGGGTCAGAAAACGAGCAAAGGCTTTTACACATACAATTCCAGATAGGCAAAAATCAAACCTAGATGGAAAGTTTACAGATGTTCAGATAGCGATATCAACAAATTAAAATCTCTCTCTTACTCCAATTTTCACTTTCATGGGAGTTCTTCCTCTTTAATCTTGCCACGGAGGGAAATTGAACCAAGAAAGCTTAACCGAGCTCAGTCCAATCCTTTATCCAAGGGTGGTGGCTGTCATTGGTGCCTCAAATCGGGAGGGTAATTTTGGACGCACGTTTGTCCATGGCTTGGTTCAGATGGGTTTTGACAGGCTTTACGTGGTACACCCCACGGAACAGCAGGTTCTGGGAATAGCAGCATATCCCAGTGTGGGTGAGATTCCAGAGGAGGTGGATATGGCCGTAGTGGTTTCCCCCACGGATACGGTAGTCCAGGTGGTGCGGGAATGCACGGAGAAAGGTATTAAGGGTGTGGTGATATTTAGTTCAGGGTTTGCTGAAAGGGGGGCTGGGGGCAAGGCGCTTGAGGGAGAGATCGTAAGAATTGCGCGGCGGGGTGGCACCAGGATTATTGGGCCGAATTGCATGGGCATATACTGCCCCGCATCGAGGCTGACATTTTTCCCTGACCTACCCAGAGAGAGTGGGCCTGTGGGTATGATCTGCCATAGCGGCTCTTTGTCCGTAATGCTAACCGTGGCGGCAAAGACGCATGGAATCAGGTTCAGCAAAGTGGTGAGCTGTGGTAATGAATGTGATCTCAATGCGGCGGATTTTTTGGAATATTTCGGTCAAGACCATGAAACCAGGATAATCCTCGCCTATCTAGAAACAGTTAAGGATGGGAGGAGGTTCTTTCAACTATCCCGCGAAATATCAAGGGAAAAGCCCATCATCATCTGGAAGGGTGGCACAACGGAACGGGGAGCCAGGGCTGCCGCTTCTCATACCGGTGCCCTCGCCGTTTCATATCATATTTGGAAGGCTGCCACGACCCAAGCGGGTATTGTCAGCGCCAATAGCGCCGAGGAGATGGTTGACTACCTTCAGGCATTTTACCACCTCCCCATCCCTCAGGGGAGGAGGGTGGCCATAGTCTCAGGTCCAGGGGGACCGGCAGTGGCCGCGTCTGATGCCTGCATAGACGCCGGGCTTGGGCTTTCTGATCTTTCCCCACATACCAAGAGGAGGCTCGCCGAGTTGATCCCCTCCGTGGGGACAAGCGTCGATAACCCTATCGACCTGGGGGTCGGCTCCGATATTTCCCCCCAATGGTATGGCGAGTCCATCAGAGCCCTGGGAGAGGATGAGGGGGTTGATATGTTACTCATCATTGGGGGCAGCAGGGACCCTCTTTCTAATAAGGTGGTGATCGAGACCGTAAGAGAGGTAAGGAAACCTGTCGTGTTTGCAAACATGCCCGGTCGGGGTTCGGGACCTGAGCGCCCCCTTTCTAAAAGTGGGCTCGCCGTCTATCCTGATGGCAGGCGGGCAGCCATTGCCCTGGGCATGCTGGTGAAGTACACACGCTCCAAAACATGTGATTGATGAGGACAGTAGCGTATAGTTGCAGTGGTTCAAGACCCTTAGGCCGCCCGAGCGGTCGATAATATGGAGAAGAACATTCATCTTTTGGGCTAATGGATACACGGATATTACGGGATAGAGGGGGCAATAGACAGGGGGAAAAGCAATGGATTTCGAGCTGAGCAAGGAACAGAAAGATATACTAAGGGCGGCCAAAGAGTTCGCTGAAGGAGAGTTTCCCGATAGGGCGGAAGAGCTTGACGGGCATGAGTCATTTGATGAGGCCATCTTTAAGAAGGCAGCGGAACTGGGTTTTGTGGGCGTATTCATCGAAGAAAAGTATGGAGGGCCAGGGATGGGTGTTTTCGAGTGCTGCTTGATATTTGAAGAGTTTAACGCTGTTGATGCAGGAATAGCTATGGGAATCTTGACCTCAGCATTTGGTGCGGAAATTATACAGACCTTTGGCTCCGAGGAACAAAAAGAGAAATATCTCCCACCCCTGTTAACAGGTGAAGCAGTGATGGGTAGTGCCATGACAGAGCCTGATGCCGGATCCGATCTGGCCGCTGCCTGTACAAGTGCCACGAAGCAAGGAGATGAATATATCATCAATGGTTCAAAGATGTTTATTACAAATGGGACCCGGGCTGATTATCTTCTTTGCCTTGTTCAAACTAACCCTGATAACCCAGACAGACATAAGCGCCATAGCATGATCATGGTGGAGACAGATAGAGAGGGATTTGAGGCAAACAAGTTGCATGGAAAGCTTGGTATCCGGGCCTCTGATACAGCTGAACTCTCTTTCAATAACGTGAGGGTGCCGTGCACCAATCTTGTGGGAGAACTAGGAGATGGCTTTAAGGAGGCCATGTATCTTTTTAATTTTAATAGGCTTTGTGCGGCTGCCCAGGCAGTCGGAATAGCCCGCTCCGCCTTGGAGGAAAGCATAAAGCATGTGAAAGGGAGGATCGTTTTTGGTGCCCCTTTGTCCTCTTACCAAGCCACCCAGTTCAAGATTGCTGACATGTTTACCTGGGTAAAAGCTGGCAGAAACCTGGTCTATGAAGCAGCTTGGAGAGTTGATCAAGGCAATATGGATCATAAGCTCATTGCTGCTGCCAAATCATTTTGTGGCCAGATGGCAGTTAAATGTGCTGATATGGCGGTTCAGATGCACGGGGGATACGGTTACCTGGCCGAATATAAGGTCCAGAGGCTTTATAGGGACGCCAAAATTACAGAGATTTATGAGGGGACAACAGAGATAGAAAAGATCATAATGGCTAGAAATCTGCTGAGATGAAAAGGTGTTGTCTCTTCCGCTGGTTATCTATCCCTATCCAGAACTTGAAAAATCTTTGAAGATCTTTTTGAGAGGTAT
Source organism: Desulfobacteraceae bacterium (assembly GCA_050124735.1). Lineage (GTDB taxonomy): Bacteria > Desulfobacterota > DSM-4660 > Desulfatiglandales > HGW-15 > JASFEQ01. The sequence goes on from JASFEQ010000150.1 coordinate 8,259, forward strand.
GATGGCTTTTTCCATCCTTCGTGCTATACCTATAACAGGGAGGTAGGTTCTTATGCCCAGATGGGGAATGGTGATTGATTTGAAGAAATGTATCGGTTGTTGGGGCTGTTCTGTGATCTGCAAGGAAGAGCACTTCTTGCCCCCAGGCATTTTCTGGAACAGGGTATTAATAGGGGAAACCGGGAAATTCCCGGCCGTGGTAAAGCGGATGGTCCCTGTCCTTTGCAACCATTGTAAGGAGGCCGCATGTGCAGAGGTGTGTCCCACGGGCGCCACCTTCCAGAGAGAGGATGGTATCGTACAGATTGATTATGATCAATGCGTTGGATGCAGGTACTGTCTGGTCGCCTGTCCCTATCAACAGAGAACCTTTTACGGTGATGAAAAAAGAGAATACTTTCCCGGCCAGGGGCTCACACAATTTGAAAAATTGGGCAGGGAGATATATCCCTTTCAAAAAGGAACGGTGGTGAAATGCAACTTCTGTGTTGAGAGAATTGAACAGGGACTGGAAAAGGGACTCAAACCGGGTGCAGATAGAGATGCAACCCCGGCATGCGTCAATATCTGTCCGGTTGGAGCCAGGTCTTTTGGTGACCTAGATGATCCCTCCAGCCGTGTATCAGAGCTCATCAAGACGCGAAAGGGTAACCAACTGCATCCCGAATTTGGCACCGACCCATCAGTATATTACATCAGCTAAAGCTACAAAATTGATAGATGGAGGAAAACGGCATGTCAGCAATAGAGGAAAAGATATTGGAGGATGTCTGGATCAACACTACCTGTGGTGCATGCTATTGCGGTTGCGGGGCCAGAGTGCGCAAAATAAACGGCGTGCCGGTGAAATTGGAAGGGATCCCTGGCAGTACCATGGGTGGTGAAGACGGCGGCCTATGCGGGAAGGGCGCAGCCAGCATTATGTATTACCACGATCCCAATCGTATCAAAAAACCCCTCAGACGAACAAACCCAGAAAAGGGCATAGGCGTTGACCCCAAATGGAAAGAGATTTCGTGGGACGAGGCATTAGATGAAATTGCAGAGAGAATGAAAAAGATCTTGGCCGACGATCCAAACAAAATCTTGATCAGCAACCAAACCCAAAGAGGGAGCGATGGCCCCCATAA
>JASFEQ010000151.1:0-9350 GCA_050124735.1 Desulfobacteraceae bacterium
GGTCCTTGAGAAACTGGTTCAAGTGGTAGACGAAAGAAACTCCATATAGGAGGCCTTCTCCGGAATGAAGGGGACAGGGCCTCAAAGGAAGATGGATATGGCAAATGTTATCTTCAGGTCATTATCATCTGTGCGCCGATGGAGGACTGCGGCGACGCTGGCTTTGGCGTTCTTGCTCTTTTCTTTCACTCTCGCCTGGGGTAAATCGAACGGGCATCCCAGGAGGGCGGTCAAGCTGGAAGAAGCATATGTGGAGAAGTTTCGTTCTCCAGGCGTGAAAACCTTTGAAAGAGGAGACAAGAAACGGGTTTTGATTGCCAAAAAACGGGGCAAAGGGCGATCCTCTCAAAACAAAGAGCTCTCGGAAAGAAAGGGGAGGGAATACGACAGACTGTCTCCTGAAGAGAAGACAAGAATGAACAGAAAGTTTCGAGACTGGAAGTCATTACCCCCGGAAAAACAGGATCTCCTGCGCCGAAGAATGGAGCGCTGGAAGAAACTTCCGCCTAAAGATCGTTCTCTTTATGAACGACGTTTTCAGCAGTGGCAGAGGCTTTCGCCGGAAGAACGGGAGAGGATTCGGGACAGGCTCGAAAAATGGAACGGCTTGCCCCACGAGGAAAAAGAGAAAATACGGCGAAGATTTCGCAATTGACAAATTTCTAAGGTCTCACTTTGTATGGAAAAAAGAGATTTGACTCAGGAGGTGAGAACATGAAAAGTAGAGCAATGGGAATAATCGTTTTGATGGTCGTTGTGGTGATCGGGTCTTGTGCCTCCATCCCGAAAGACCGATACAACACCCAGAAAGGGGCACTCATAGGTGCTGGAGCGGGTGCTCTTATGGGTCAGGCCATTGGTCATGATACTGAGGGCACCCTTATGGGACTTGCCGCAGGAACGGTGTTAGGGGCTTTGGTGGGAAACGCTATGGATCAGGACTATGCGGTCGCAAGAGACGCAGCCCTGTATGATAAGAGGGTGGTGTATTACGATAACCAAGGAGGTGCCCTTGAGGCCATTCCCTCGGAAGTCAACCAACAGACCAATTGTCACAAGGTGACCAAGCGCACCTGGAAGGATGGTAAGCTGATAAAGGAGACCATCGAAGAAGTTTGCGAGGGTGAGAAGCAGTCAGGAGAGTATTGAGTTCACTTATTTGGCCGCAACCGTGTGGTGAGCTCTCGCAGAAAAGGCAAAAGCGCCCTCTTGCACACCACGTCTAAGACGTATTTACGCATCACACTGCGAAACATCTCATGGGTGTTGGTGCGGCTCAGGTATTCCATGATACGTCCCGCTATAGCGAGGGGCGGCTCATCCAATCGGAAAAAGCAGGCCTCTTTTCCCACCTCCAGAAATGGGGGGATTTCTGCACACGCGATGGGAAGTTTGATCATACCGGCTTCCAGGAGAGGAAGACCAAAGCCTTCATCCTTGCTTGTCATAAGTAGCAGGTCTGCCATAAGATAGAGGTCACGGATGAAGATGCGGTCGGGAACGAGCTTCTTTCCATCTCTAAATGTATACTCGGCCGAAATCGCGGTGTTGTCCTGCATCCCCAACTCATTTATCCAATACCTGAGTCTTCGGTAGTAGGAGACTGCCCTTTTTTCGTGGGGGTCATAGGCCCCTGTCATGATGAAAAGGACATTATAACCGAGGATCTTGATGCCACGGATGATATGGATGGAGAGCTCCAGGTTCTTTCGAGGGGTAATCCTGGATGGTTGGACCACCACAAGGTCGCGGCCAAAAAGGTCCAATTCTTCTGCCAGTCTCCGGGATTTCTCGTCAAGATAGAAAAAGCCCGCAGGATCAATCCCATTAGGAATCACCTTCCAAAGGACATCTCCACAGAGTTTTTGGAACTTGTGCTTTCTGGACTCTGAAATGGTCACATAGTGGATAGCAGAGTGTGTGCGGCGGAGTACGCTCCAGGGATGCTCGTTTAGATATTCTGGCGGTGCAGGCTCGAAATAGGGGGAATCATGGGCCCAACTTACAATGACCGGTCCACTAGATAATGCGGCCAGGCGACGCAGCGCCAGGGTAAAAGGCAGGTTAAACGGCATGTGGAGCACATTATGGGCCAGGACCACATCAAGATTCTGTGACCAGTCTGTAAGGATGTCATATATCTGGTTGGTGTGCCGCTTTAGAGGTTCATAATCTCCACTGCTAGTCCGCTCATGGGCCTTGGTGATACTTTCATTTTGTGATCCCAGCAAGGGCTCTATGCGCACCGGATAGGACTCTGTGTAGACCTCCCCCATGCCAACCAGAATAGAGATGTGTTGGCCGAGTCTGTGAAGAATGTTGGCATGCTGGCTGAGTATCTCTTCCACTCCACCCACCAGAGGAGGACAGGAGTAGTGAAGGATTCCTATGCGAAAAGGTCTCTCAATGGGCCGATCTGCGCTGTTCATGGTGGATAGTTGTCAGAATGATTCTATGATGGGGATGAGCAATGCTTCCAATACTTCATAAGAAAAATATTTCTTGCCCAACTCATAGTTTTTATCAACCGATGCCTGTAAATTCTCAGGTTTGATGAACTGTTTGATGCGATCTGCAATCTCTTTGGTCACAAACGACTCAAAAGGGATTACCTCGAAGCCACAGGGCTCAATGTCCTCCACATATATGGAATAGCGGTTCACCACGATCGGCTTCCTAAAGTAGATGGCTTCCACAAAGGCATTGCCGAAACCCTCATAACCCGAAGGGTAAGTCACCACATCGGCAGCACGGTAGACATCATCAATGGTGTATTTCTTATCACAGATGGCCTGAAAGCACCGGGATGATCCCACCCTGTCACCCATGTATATGACCTCGACGCCAAGCCGGTGGGCGTATTCCAGAATCCTATTGGCGTATATGCCCCCCTCATCACCCGATTCGTGTGAAACGACGAGTCGGGGTTTCTTTAAACCGAGTAGGCTCACCAGTTCTACAGCCCGTTCGATCCATTTCCGCGGAACGACTCTGGTGGGTTGAAGAACGAAAAGATCATCGTTCCCGAATCCCAGTTCCTGCCTGAGCATTTTGCTCTTTGGTGATTCGGGATCTTCATTGGTAAAATCGAAGACGTTATGGATAATAACATTGCTGATGCCCCTGCGGTAGCTCAATTGCCTAGAGGCCGCTGTGTTGATCACCACGTGACGCAGGGACTTCAGAATCGGAGGAAATGCGAAATGAAGGTAATCCTGTACCCCATTGATGAGAAATCGCTTTCGCTCCCAGCTAAAATCATGGTGATGGGCCACGGCCGGCATCCCCGTCTCTGCCAGAAATTCCGTAATGGCCATCCCCAGGGGGATGTTCATTGGGATCGCCAGGGCGTTTTCCGGGATGATAAGGTCAATTTTAAACCGGTCGCGAAACGCGTAGAGTTTTTCTTTGAGGTAGTCTTTAGTTCTCTGGATGCGCTTGGATAAGGACCCATCTCGCGTCGTGGTGCCAAAACAGGCATTATGAATTTTCAGGATCTCTGGGTCTTCAAAATGGGCCTTTGGCTCCAGAAAAGACCGATTCGCTTGACTATCCAGTTCCCCTGCAAAAAAATAGCATTCATAACCGTTGCGTTCAAGGACCTGATACCACTTGTAGGTTTCAAGGGATACGCCGTCGGTACCAGCAATTCGTGTTGACACAAAGCCAATCCTCTTCATGCCATAAATTCCTCCCACACCTGCATAGAATTGCGCCCTTCCTGGATGGATATTCTAAACTCACTGCCAAAGCTTAATCTTCAATATAATACATACGGCCTGACATGACAAGAACTGGGAGATGGTCGGAGAGGGGGGATTTTTTCCAAGAGCCCGCTATCAAGGGCTCGTAATGATAGATTTGAGAGGGCCTTTCAAACAATCTACGGGAAATTGCAACTAAAGATTCAAGCCGGGGGAGGGGAATTTGAGGGGAAACAGAACGTTGGATGAAAGTACCCCAGGACACCCTAACCACATTTTGTGAAGCCACAGAAGTGACAGGTCATGCATCCCTCCTCGAAGCTGATGGTCTGTCCACATTCTGGACAGGTCTCTCCAAGGAGGCTGTTTTCGTAATTGTGGTGCCCTTTACGCTTACTATCTTTAAGGTATCTATTCTCCAAAACTCGGCTAATGGCATCTGGTATGGACAAAACCAACCCATCCTTTTGAAAGACGGGATGCTCTCCCCCAATACCTTTCAGCTGGCTCACGATATTCTCCACATGGACACCTGAGCGGAGGGCCAGAGAAACGAGGCGACCGATGGCCTCAGTTTTCGCGGTGGTGGATCTCCCTGATTTACCGATAGTCGCGAACACTTCAAATGGCCTCCCATAATGTTCGGTAACGGTGACATAAAGGTTACCATACCCCGTGGCCATCTTGGTGGTGAACCCTTCCAGGGTCTCAGGACGATCTTTCACGTCCTTGAGGGAGGTTCCAATCTCTTTAACCTGCTGGTCATAACTGAGGACCTGATTTTCTTTGCTGCCGTCCCGATATATGGTGACGCCCTTACAGCCCAGTTCATAGGCCAAGTCATAGACCTTTGAGACATCATCCACGGTAGCATCATGGGGCAGATTTACCGTCTTTGAAACCGCATTATCCGTATATTTCTGAAAAGCAGCTTGCATTCGGATGTGCCACTCAGGTGTGACATCATGGGCCGTCACAAAGACCTCCCTTACATCCTCAGGGATGTCCGGGAGTTCTCCGATACTTCCAGTGCGCGCAACGGTATCCATCAGTTCATGGCTATAAAAGCCTCTCTCCTTGGCAACTTTCTCAAAGTATGGGTTGACCTCAAGCAGTTCGTCATTATCCATAACTCGCCTGACGAAGCTGAGGGCAAATAAAGGTTCAATCCCGCTTGAACATCCTGCGATGATGCTCAAGGTCCCGGTGGGTGCAATCGTGGTCGTGGTGGCGTTCCTGTAACGACAATTCTCCATCTCTTTAAAAATACTTTGACCATAATTGGGAAACTCCCCCCTCTGCTCTGCCAAATCTGCGGAGGCCTCACGGGATTCCCTCTGAATAAAGCCCATGATCTCTTCAGCCAGTTCAAGGGCCTCTTCTGAATGGTATGGAATCTTCATTTGGTACAGCAGATCGGCAAAACCCATAACCCCAAGGCCGATCTTACGATTGTTGTGCGCCATTGTCTCGATTTCCGGCAGGGGATACTTGGACATGTCTATCACATCATCCAGGAAACGGACAGATAGCCAGACCATTTCTTTGAGTCCATCGTAATCAATGGAGGGTTTTCCGTTATGTTCCGTGACAAATTTGGCCAGGTTGATGGAACCTAGGTTGCATGCCTCCATGGGAAGCAGTGGTTGTTCGCCGCATGGATTGGTACTCTCGATTTCTCCCAGAGCCGGTGTGGGATTGTCCCGGTTGACTCTGTCAAAAAATATGACCCCAGGATCCCCATTTTCCCATGCCTGATAGACCAGGGCTTGATAGACCTCGGCAGCATTCAATTCTCCTGCTTTGTTGTTATCTCTGGGATCATTGAGACTATATGTGCCACCTTCTTTTACAGCCTTCATGAAGGTGTCTGTTATGCCTACTGAGATATTGAAATTGTTCAGCTCCCTGTTTTCCTTCTTGCAATATATGAATTCCAAGATATCGGGATGGTCCACCCTCAGGATAGCCATGTTGGCCCCCCTGCGCGTCCCCCCTTGCTTCACCTGCTCAGTGGCGGTGTTGAAGATCTTCATGAAAGAGATAGGGCCCGAGGCGACGCCCCCCGTGGTACCCACCCTGCTGCGCTTGGGCCTCAGCCGGGAAAAGGAGAAGCCGGTGCCTCCACCTGATTTGTGGATAAGGGCGGCATTTTTCAAGGCATCAAAGATGCCCTCCATGCTGTCCTCCACAGGAAGAACAAAACAGGCGGCCAGTTGCCCCAATCTCCGGCCCGCATTCATCAGGGTGGGGGAATTGGGCAGGAACTTGAATTCGGTCATCATGTTGTAGAAGCGTTCCTCCATGTTTTTCACTTGGGATGCATCCCCATATCTCTTTTCCGCTTTGGCGATGTGTCTCCCAACTCTTCTGAACATCTGAACAGGGGTTTCCTGAAGTCTGCCTTTGGCATCCTTCTTGAGGTATCTTCTCTCCAGGACAGTCTTGGCATTCTCTGAGAGGGTCAGTTCATCTTTTACAAACATGGAAGTGTCCAGCCTGACCGGAGAAGGTTTTGTAAGCCCATATTCCAGCAACTTGGCCTCGATAATCTTCTCAAGGAGGGGGATGGTGATCGTGTGAAGCTCCATTTTATGGATCTCTTCCTGCAGCGCCTTGCTTATGTCCATGGCACGATCCCCGTCGATCTGATTCTCTCTTATAAGGAGATCAGAGAAGAGGTGATCATCCCACTTGTAGGAGCGAAGATCGAACGTTCCCTGTTCTGTAAAAAGAATCTTGTCCCCTCGAGCCATATTCGCCCTCCTGAAGATTTTTCCTGCTTTTGAAATGAATTAAAGCAAACGGGTTTGGTTAACCCGTTTTGACCGGCATTATTTTCGGAATATGGGTTTTTTTAGACCGAGAAAAACGAATAAAGACTGATACTTAGACGGCCCCTTATTAAAAGAAATTGTATGATATATAGATGTATAGATATGTTAGAGCACAACATATAGTATGTCAAACAAAAATTGTCTGGACGAGGCAAACCACCCGGAAAGATTGGGCATTAAGGGGAATTGCCGTCCGGTTGAACGGGTTTGAAATCCAGATATTTGATGAACCCTAGCCTTTACGGATTTCTCCAGATTTCACTTTTGTATTGCATACTATAGTGGTATATGATTTGCGGCGGCTTACCAGTGAGAGGTGCTGCTCTTTGTCTGAAAAGTCCAAGTATCAGTGTATGCTACTCTCTGGGCTATCTCTAAGGAATCACAGGATCAGGTGAGGTCGGAAAGGTCAGTCATGAAAAGACACCAGGTCAAATTCCTCCCCTACGAAAAGACTGTGGAGGTTGAAGAGGGCACCACCATCGCAGAGGCTGCCCAAAGGGGAGACATCTTTATCAACAACCTTTGCGGGGGGGAAGGGGTCTGTGGCGAGTGCCGTGTTCAGGTCCTCAAGGGGGAGGCAAGGGCCAATGAGAATACCTCCTCCTTCTTCTCCCAGCAAGAGCTGGACGAGGGTTTTGTTCTTGCCTGTCAGACAAAGATACGTGGCGATCTGGAGGTGGAAATTCCGCCTGAGTCCAGAATAGAGGATGAACAGATTATAACGGGTGAATCGGCGGAGGGCGCAGGCAAAGAATCGGAGACCGTCCCTGCCATATCTCCTGAAATCACCATCTCCCCCTTCAAACCCCTTGTTCGAAAGATATATCTTGAGCTTCCTTCACCCACCCTGGAAGATAACATTACAGACATCGAGAGGGTATCTCGCGAATTGAGGCGAAAGCTCGGATGGCATTCCTATGAGATCCCTCTCAACTGCCTCCAGCATTTTTCTGACACCTTACGAGATCACGACTGGAAGGTGACCGCCACTGTGGTGAAGGACAAAGGGAGGTATCGGATCCAAAAAATCGAACCTCTCAATACCACGCCCCGCAACTATGGAATGGCCATCGATGTGGGGACCACCACAGTTGTCGCCCAATTGCTTGATCTCAGAACAGGAAAGGTGATTGACGTGGATGGCACCCATAACATGCAGGCCCAATATGGGGAAGATGTGATATCAAGGATGATTTTCGCTTGTGATAAGCATGGACAGCATTCCCTGCATGAGGCTGTCATAAAAAACATCAACAGTCTCATAGAAAAATTGACCAAGAGAAACAAGATATCCCCTGAAGAGATAAATGCGATCGTGGCCGCGGGAAATACCACCATGAGCCATTTTCTCCTCAACCTGATCCCTTGCAGCATAAGACTGGAGCCCTATGTCCCCACCGCCGATATCTACCCACAGATACTCGCCAAAGACATAGGAATACATATCAACCCTTTAGCCATACTGGAGGTCCTGCCAAGCGTTGCTTCCTATGTGGGCGGGGACATCGTAGCGGGCGTCATGTCATGTGGTATTGTGGAGCGTTCTGAAGTACAGGCATTGATCGATATCGGAACGAATGGTGAGATTGCGATAGGGAATAGTGATTGGCTCGTATGCTGTTCAGCTTCCGCTGGTCCTGCCTTTGAGGGAGGTGGGACCCGGTGTGGTATGCGGGCCACAAAAGGGGCCATAGAAAAAGTGGAAATGATCGATGGCCGAGTGAAATATGAGACGATAGGCAACGCCAATCCCCGAGGGATATGTGGCTCAGGGCTCATAGACTGCATCTATGAATTGGTGAAGAACGGCATTATCGGAGCAGATGGGAAATTCAACAGAGACCTGAAGGATCCACGATTGGGTTGGGAGGATGAGATCCCCCACTATCTTATCGCGGCGTCAGAGGAGACCGAGACGGGGAATTCCATAGTCATCACCGAGTCGGACGTGGACAATTTGATCAAATCGAAGGGGGCCGTTTTTGCCGCCATCAGATCGTTACTGAAATACATTGGGGTTGCTTCTGACCAACTGGATACCTTCTACGTGGCAGGAGGCTTTGGGAACTACCTGAATGTCTCCAAATCCATTGCTATTGGCCTTTTACCGGATATGTCGGTTGAAAAAATAACATTCGTCGGGAACAGCTCTCTCGCTGGCGCGCGCATGGCCCTTCTGTCCGAGTCCGCTTTTGAAAAATGTGTGAACATTTCCAAATCTATGACAAATGTGGATCTCTCCAATTACCAGCCCTTTATGGACGAGTACGTGGCGGCCCTCTTTCTGCCGCACACGGACCGTAAGCTTTTTCCCTCTGTGGAATACTGAGGGGTTGTTTTGATGTATAGGGTAGAGAATTTACGACGACTTGTAGCCATGTCTCGTGCACTGTCGTGAGAAGAGAGACACGGCGGTCTCTTTGCAAAATCGAAAGATTAGAAGCCCTCAAGGGCAGCGCCTTCTGCCTCAAGACGGTCCCGACACGGCCCCATGAAAGGGCCATGCGAAGGGGGTCTATGGGAAAGACTCAAGAGGCCTCCCCGGTGGGTGCCACGACGTCGAAATAGAACGGCCCTTATTCTACCCTAGACGTTGGGACATAAAGCTCCATTCTATGTGTAGGAGGGCATTTCACCTGCCACCGGCAGGCCGCCGGTGGTTTATCAAACCATGTTATGGTAAAGAAAACCCCCATTTTAGTGGACGGGCATGTGGACATCACCTATTACCTGATGAACCTCTCTGAAGCCGTGCCATTGAGTGCCCTAGAGGATGGACCTTTTACCCTGAATAAGATCAGGGAAG
>JASFEQ010000152.1:0-9315 GCA_050124735.1 Desulfobacteraceae bacterium
CCAAAGCTGCCAACCTCCATAGAGAGCAGCAAGCACGACCAGGACAATGACCCAAAAGAGGATTCTTCGGGCACGGCGTTTTGTTCGTCTTTTCTTGTATTTCTCGTAACGATCCACAATCAGGCAATGAGGTTTTCCACTCCTGCTTACGTCCACCGGGCTCCACAGATCGGAGAGGTGGTGAGAAGTGCAAGAGTGTCCTGCGGGTTATAAGGGAGGTCATCCATTGCCATCATTCACGACCGGGTTCCTTTCCGGCCCTTGACTTTTCGGCCAAGTTGGGTTTCCCAAATCAGGAGTATGGGACTCGCCACAAAGATAGAGGAATAAGTTCCCACGAGAATGCCCACTAAGATGGCAAAAGCGAAATCATGGATGACGCCACCACCCAGAATGAATAAAGCGACTACAACGATTAAGGTGGTTGTGGAGGTGAGGATGGTCCTGCTCAATGTTTCGTTTATGCTGGCATTTATCACGTCTTCAAAGCCTCGCCTCCGGAACCGTTTTAAATTCTCCCTGATCCTGTCAAAGACCACAATAGTATCGTTCAGGGAATACCCCACGATGGTAAGAAAGGCGGCTATTATGGCGAGAGATACTTCTCGATTTGTTAAGGCGAAGGCCCCGATAGTGATGGTGACATCATGTATGAGGGCAATAACAGCACCCATGGCATATTTCAGTTTGAGGACCCAGCACAACGCCAGTGTAACGACAAGGGAGATCAGGATCAGCCAGGTCACACTGACGCCAAATGTTGAGGCGATCCAGACGACAAATGCGAGTGAGAGGGCCATGATAATACTCATTAGCCATTTGAGCTCAAACCGGCCGGATATATAGATCGCGATGAAAAGGATGGCATAGAAAATGGCAAACAGGGCCTTCTGCCTCAAATCCTCACCAACCTTAGGGCCGACCATTTCCACCCTTCTTATCTCCACCTCTTCTCCCAGATGAGAAGCCAATGTCTCCTTCACTTTCTCGCTCAATCCGGACAGTTGAATATCTGCACTTCTCACCCTTATAAGATATTCGAATTGCCCCTCCTCCCCAAATTCCTGGATGATGCTGTCCTGGAGTTGCAGGGACGCCAGCGCATCTCTGATCTCAGAAGGTGTCCTCTTCGTCTCCAATTTGACTTGAATAAGGATTCCACCGGAAAAATCGACCCCCAAGTTGGGACCGCCTCGCCAGAGGAGTAAAAAAATCGTGACAATGATCATGGCAAGGGACATGATGAACGCGATTTTTCTTTTGCCTATGAAATCAATATTAATCCCTGGCTTTATAAATTGCATGTGATACTCCAAAGTAGTCAGTGGTCAGTAGTCAGTGGTTAGTTGCGTGTGATCTCTTCCCAATGGAATTAATATAAGCGCTTAACTTAGGGGTCAGCTCTCTAACAAGTTTCTGCAATGAGGTTGTCTTTGATTTAGACAAAAGCTTTCTTCTATAGGCCCTCCTAAGCCAATGTTTGACTTCAAATAAGGACCCTCTGGCAATTCTTGCAAATCTCTTATTGCCAGCGAAACTCCCACGCCCTGTTCCTTCTGCAATGTTAGCGCCAATGCTGTCAGCAGCCTTTATGAGCTGTTTGCCAACAGTGTCTTGAGCTAGAGGATCCCATCTTAGAACCACTTCCCAAATCAGATCCGCCAGATCTTCTGATAAACGATAAACCTGAAGATTTTCAAACCCTGTCCGCTCCATATCGTTTCCTCACGCAACGTGTCTTCATTGTTTTAGCCACGGACAACTGACAACCCACAACTGACATACTTTAAATACTAATCTTCTTCCATCTCCTGGATGTGTAAAGATAGTCAAAGATGACCCTGGTAATGAATACAGCGGTGACAAAACTTGCCACAATGCCAATACTTAGGGTTACGGCAAAGCCCCTGACTGGACCGGTACCAAACTGAAACAATACAAGGGCCGCAATAAAGGTTGTCACATTGGCATCCAGAATGGTGACCAGTGCCTTTGCATATCCACCCTCAATGGCAGCCCGTGCTGGTTTCCCCAATCTCAATTCTTCTCGTATCCGTTCAAAAATCAGAACATTAGCGTCCACAGCCATTCCAATGGTGAGAATAATCCCGGCTATACCTGGCAGCGTCAGAGTGGCACCAAAAAAGGCGAGTCCGGCCATAATGAAAAGAATGTTGAGCATGAGCGCCACATCCGCAAAAACACCAGATAGCCCGTAGTAAATGATCATAAAAAGGATGACGACAATCCCTCCAATGATCATGGACTTAAACCCCTTTTCTATGGAGTCTTTTCCTAAGGAGGGGCCCACTGTCCTCTCCTCCAATATCTTTACAGGTGCGGGAAGGGCACCAGCCCGCAAAACGATGGCCAGGTCACGCGCCTCGTCCATGGTGAAACGCCCTGTGATCTGCGCCCTTCCTCCAGCGATTCTATCCCTTATGACAGGCGCTGAATAGACGTTGTTGTCCAGCACGATGGCCAGCCTCTTCTCAATATTTTCCCCGGTTATCCGTTCAAACAGCCTGCCTCCCCTGGCATTAAATGATAGAGAGACGTAGGGTTCGTTGTATTGATTGTCGATTTGAACTCTCGCGTCAGTAAGATATTCTCCGGTGAGCAGGGTTCGTCTCTTGAGCAAATAGGGAATTCTTGTTTGCTGTCCTGATTTAGGATCTGGAGATGTCTGATAAAGAATTTCCCGGCCCGGAGGAATATTGCCTTTCAATGCCTCCTCCAGGCTATTCTCTTCGTCAACCAGCTTGAATTCCAGAAGGGCTGTTTTACCTATGAGCTCTATGGCCCGCTTAGGGTCTTTGACGCCCGGAAGCTGAATTAGAATTCTATGATTCTCTTGAGGTCGGATATCCGGTTCACTGACCCCGAATTGATCAATACGATTTCTAATGGTCTCCAAGGCTTGATCGGCGGCCAATTTCATGATTTGAACTTTGGCTTTTGGATTTAGAACCAAACGAAGTGACATGCCTTCCTCTTTGTAGGGGCCCGACCCTACTTCGTAATCGGGAAAGTTGACCTTCACCAGGTCCTCAAAAGTCTTTTTGTCTTTTTCTCTGATGAGCGTCAGGTCAATGCCTTCGGTCCCGTAACGTTTAAGTTCCAGGTATCTGATTTTACTCTTGCGCAAATCATTCTTAAACTCTTCCACCACCCGCTCCAGGTGACTTTCCACCGCTTTGCTTGCATCAACTTCCAGGATCAGGTGCATGCCGCCCTGGAGGTCAAGGCCGAGATGTATCTTCTCTTGCGGCAGAAAACTGGACCACCATGCTGGAAGCTCACCGCTTAGGGAAGGGGTAAGATATAGGAATGCCATACACATGAGAAAAGCGACTATCGCTCCCCGCCAGCTTAAGTTCTTTGACACGGCCTGCTCCTTTTTGTTTTCTCCTGTACCAGAGGGCTTCTGTAGATCAAAAGCAGCGAACTATCTTCACTCGCCCTTTACCATACCGGCTATGGATCCCCGTGAGACCTTCACCCTTATCTTTGGGGCTATCTCCACGGTGACCACGGTTTCTTTCATTCCGGTAATCTTTCCGTGAAGTCCTCCGTTGGTCACGACCTTATCCCCCACTTTTAGGGCGCCGAGCAGCTCCCTATGCTGCTTAGCCTTTTTCTGCTGGGGTCTTATGAGCAAAAAATAAAAGATGGCGAAAAGAAGAATAAGGGGGATGAAGGTGCTGAAGCCTCCGCCCTGTCCGCCTGCTCCTCCAGCGCCACCTGTTCCCAAAGCGTATGCCAGTGTATCCATTATGTTACCTCCGTTCAGTTTGGTTAAGTAGTTAAGTGGTTGAGTCGTTGAGTTGTAAAGCTGCCATGCTGGACAGCCAGTTGTATAATACCATCTAAACGACCAAACTACTCAACCACTCAATTAATCTAAAATGTCCACTTCTTGAAATTTGTAAAAACTTTGACGGTACTCGTCCCATTTTCCCTCTTGGATGGCCCGGCGTATATCATCCATCAAGCGGTTGTAGTAATAGAGATTATGAATCGTGTTTAATCTATAGACCAAAAGTTCTTTTGCCATAAAAAGATGTCTCAAATAGGCCCGGGAATAGTGAGAGCACACGTAGCAACCGCAATTCCCATCTACCGGTCCATCATCATCTGCGTAGCGGGCATTTTTGATGACGAGCTGGCCATGGCTGGTAAAAAGCGTGCCATTTCTTGCATTGCGTGTCGGCAGGACACAATCAAACATATCCACGCCAAGCGCAACGGCCTCGATAATGTCTTCAGGTTTGCCCACACCCATGAGGTAAACGGGTTTGTCTGTGGGCAGAAATTCCACGGTCTCCTGGATGACCCGCTGTCTAATATCCCCATTTTCTCCAACAGAAAGTCCACCTAGGGCGTACCCGTCAAAATTCATTTGGGTTAATTCTGCTGCGCTCAATTCTCTTAGATCGGGATACATTCCACCCTGGACGATGCCGAAGAGGCCCTGGTGGTTTCCCTCTTTGTGCGCGATACACTGTCTGGCCCAGAGACTGGTCAATCTAACAGAATTACGCACATATTCATAATCAGCAGGGTAGGGGGCACATTCATCAAAACTCATGATGATATCTGCCCCTAAGGCCTGTTGGATGACCATGGCCTCCTTTGGGCCGATGAAGTGTGGCGAGCCGTCAAGGTGAGATTGAAACGTGACCCCTTCCTCAGAGATGGTCCTCAGCTTGGAGAGGCTATAGACCTGAAAACCGCCGCTATCGGTAAGGATGGGACCGTCCCAGTTCATAAACCGATGCAGCCCGCCCAATTTTTCAACGATCCTGTGTCCAGGACGCAAATAGAGGTGATAGGTATTGGCCAAGATAATCTTGATACCCATCTCCTCCATATCTTCCGAGGAGACGGCCTTGACTGAACCCTGTGTTCCCACAGGCATAAATACCGGGGTTTCAAACTGCCCGTGGGGAGTTTTGATCTCCGTTAACCGGGCCTTGCTCGTCGGAGATTTCTTGAGAACCTTAAATTCCAAAATATTTATCGTCAGTTGTGAGTAGTCCGTCGTCCGTTGCAAAACAATCACCACAAACCACCTGCAACGGACAACTGACGGCCCTTTCGCGTTTTGAACATATTTAATCAATTTCAGCGTTCAAAAGCTGGGTGGCTAAAGGGCCCTCAAGTGATCAACATGGCATCCCCATAACTATAGAATCGGTATTTTTTCTCGATGGCCCATCCGTATGCGTTTTTGATCAAGTCTAAGCCCCCAAAGGCAGAGACCAGAAAGAGCAGGGATGACTTGGGCAAATGAAAGTTTGTAACCATGCCATCCACCACCTTGAATGTGTACCCGGGGCTGATGACAAGATCCGTACTTCCTCTGCCGGGGGTAATTTCACCATTCTTCCCGGCAACAGTTTCCAACGCTCTCACAACCGTGGTCCCCACCGCTATAACGCGTCTTCCATCTCTTTTAGCCCTGTTTATGGCTCTGGAAGCAGCAGGGTCAATGGTGTATGCCTCTTCTCCGAGTTTGTGTTCTCTTATGTCTGCTGTCTTCACAGGACGGAAGGTCTCATGTCCCACATGCAGGGTCACATGCACCAAAGCGTATCCTGCTTGGTTTAACTGCCCAATCAGTCCCTTGCTGAAATGCAGACCCGCCGTGGGTGCCGCCACAGCGCCGGGCTTAAGCGCGAAGACAGTCTGGTATCTTTCCCTATCCGTGGAGGCGCGAAAATCACCCCTCTCTCTCTTTATGTAAGGAGGGAGAGGCATATGGCCCTTCTCTTGAAGCAAGGAATCGATGGATGAGACACCCTGAAACTCGATCTCTACCAGGCCACGATCTCCAAGATCTTTCACCCTGCCTGAGATGTTATTTTCAAAGAGCAGTTGGCTCCCTCTTTTGGGGCGCTTGGATGACTTTAACAGGCACCATCTCGTATTAGATCTTATAGCATCCGAATTGGAGTGTCCCAGAACCAGTATCTCGATCTGCCCGCCGCTCTCCTTATGGCCGAAAAGCCTGGAAGGGACAACTTTGGTATTATTCACAACCAGGAGGTCACCAGGCTGCAACAACCTGGGAAGGTCGAAAAAATGATGGTCGGAAAACGACTTCTTAGAGCGTTCCACCAAAAGGAGACGAGATCTGTCGCGGCTCGTGGTGGGAACCTGTGCAATCAGTTCTTCCGGCAGGTCATAGTTGTAATCCTCAAGGTTGTACATGGAACAGTGTCTCTTCTCCGCTGCGAAAAATTTATACCAACAAAGGCGTGTGTCACTGAACCCGCCTGATATGTTGAGGTTCGGAGGGCCGAAAGGACGGGGGCACAATTCTGTCGTTCTCTTCGTTCCTCCTTTCCTCCGGTCCCTGTCCCAGAGTAGCGAGCGGAGCGAGCCAGCTTGGTTTTAAGTGGCGTAAGTTAAACAAAATGACCCACAAAGTCAAACCATTTTGTTATCTAAACAGATAGACCATGATCAGTCCTACGCACATGGCGGCAAAACCCATGACCCTCAAACGGTGATCCGGAATCTCTTGCACCTTTTCCATCCATTGCTTCATCTTTCCTGGAGAGGCAAAATAGGGAAGGCCTTCCACAATGAGGACCAATCCTATCAGACAAAGTAGTAACTTCATTTAATTCACAATCCCTCACCAGATTTGAGTATTGCCGATTTATAATAGTTTCAACCGATTAGTGTGTCAACCGAAGCCCTTCTCGGTCCCCTGATTCACCATCAAGGCATCATCTCCCCGCTGAGAGGGGATTTGTCCGCGATACGCTTGGACTCCCCGTCCTGTGGGTGGGTCCCCGGCTTCGGAGCGCTCAATTCGCTTTTGATAGCTTGCCGGGTAATCAGGAATCCTCAACAACCCACTGATTCCAATAAAGATACATGATATGGGCGGTTGTCGTGGGAGGTTACATAGTGCTTGATATATGCGCCAATATCAGTTAGCTTCTACCCCAATCGAGCCAAAACTCGATTAGGGGTTATACCCATTTATAAATCTGAGCACGATGTCATGATCCACTCGCCAAACAGCATAGTCATTGATCTGTCTGCCCTTGAACATAACCTGAATCAGGTCAAGAAGCTCCTCGCTTCAGAAACGAGGATTATGGGCGTTGTCAAATCAGACGCTTACGGCCATGGTTTGATACCGGTGGCCAAGGTCCTGGAAAGCAATGGGGTTGACTATTTGGGTGTGGCCCACCTCCATGAAGCCTTGGAACTGAGAAATAATGGCCTTAAACTGCCTATAGTCCTGCTGTGTGGGGTTCGGACAAAGGAAGAAGCCAGAGAGGCGGTGGAAAAGGACCTAACCCCGGTGCTCTTCGACCTGGCGATGGCTGAGTTGCTGGCAAAGGAGAGTGTCAGAGAAGGAAAGGGAATTCACGTCCAAGTAAAAGTGGATACAGGGATGGGTCGGCTCGGAATTGCCCTGCCGGACTTGGGGCCCTTTATGAAAACGATCGCAGAGTTCAAGGGTCTCCATTTGGAGGCCCTTGCTTCCCACCTCTCTACGGCGGATGAGCCTGAAAGTAACTTTACTGAGATTCAGATAGAGAATTTCAAAAAGGCCATTGATATTGGCCGTAGCATGGGATTTGAACTTCCCCTGAACAATTTGGCCAACAGCGCGGGCATAATGTCCCACAAAGAGGCCCATTTTAGTCTGGTGAGGCCGGGCATAATGCTGTACGGGGGGCTCCCTTCTCCAGGATTCAAAACTTCATTGGCCCTGAAGCCCGTCATGAATTTCAATGGAGAGGTGGTCCAAACTAGGGATTTGCCTGACAATACACCGGTGAGCTATGGCCGCACCTATTACACGAAGGGCAAACAAAAAATAGCTGTACTTTCGGCAGGTTATGGGGATGGCCTGCCCAGGAGCATGTCAAACAGGGGAAAAGTCCTGATTCAGGGCAAGAAAGTAGATATTGTGGGTACGGTCTGCATGAACATGATCATGTGTGATGTGAGTGGAATAAAAGATATTACGCCCGGGAGCGAAGTGGTTTTTTTGGGTACACAAGGAGAGGAGACCATAACGGGGGATGATGTGGCCCGTTGGACACAAACCATCTCTTACGAGATCTTCTGTTCCATAGGTGTGGGAAACAGGAAGGACTACGTGGGATGAAGAGGGCGTTAGACAATATTATAAAAACGACGATTCAGCGATGCTTTGAGCAAGAAAAACTTCGTGAAACGCCTCTGCCCGACTATGTCATAGAGGTTCCCAACAACCCAGATCACGGTCATTTTGCCACGAATCTCCCTATGGCCCTGGCCTCATCCCAGAAACGAAAGCCCATTGAGATAGCCGGCATAATCGTAGAACACCTTGAGGATGACGGGCATCTCCTTGAAAAAGTGGAAACAGCAGGCCCCGGTTTTATAAACTTCTTTATTCGGACAGAGCAGTGGCAGAAATTCCTGGCCAAGATAATCGCGATGGGTAGGAATTACGGCCGAAGTGACCTGGGAGAGGGTGAGAGGATACTGGCGGAATATGTGAGTGCCAATCCCACCGGCCCCCTCCACCTGGGGCACGGACGTGGAGCCGCTTTAGGCGATACCCTTTGCAGGATTCTCACCTACTCCGGTTATGAAGTGGTCAGAGAATTCTATATCAACGATACAGGGCAGCAGATGAGACTCCTGGGAGAGTCCATTTACAGCCGTTGGAAACAGATGTCTGATCCTGATTATCCATTCCCAGAGAACGGTTATCATGGCGAATATATACTGGATTTGGCCAATAAAGTGGTAGGCGAGAATGATCTGGAAAGAATGAGACCAGATGAGGCCGTAGCCCACTGCGCAGAGCGGGGCAAAGAAAAGATGCTTGAGGAGATCAAGAAGGATCTTGCCGATTTTCGGACCCGTTTTGATGTCTGGTACAGCGAAAGTGATCTTTACGCCTCCGGCCTGCTTGATGAATCCCTGGAAACGATCAGAAAGAAGGGTCAACTCTATGAAAAGGACGGGGCCCTATGGATAAAGACCACGGCCCTTGGGGATGACAAGGATCGGGTCGTGAGAAAAAACGATGGTAACTATACCTATTTTGCCTCAGATATTGCCTATCACCTGGAAAAGCGTAAAAGGGGCTTTTCAAAGGCTGTCAACATCTGGGGGGCGGACCACCACGGCTATGTGCAGAGGATGAAGGCCGCTTTGAAGGCGAACGGCCTGGATGAGGAGTGGCTTTCGGTCTTGCTCATCCAGTTGGTCAAGCTTTGGAAAGGGGGAGAGGAGATAAAGATGTCCAAGAGGGCAGGACGTTATGTCACTCTCAGAGAGCTTGTG
>JASFEQ010000153.1:0-9286 GCA_050124735.1 Desulfobacteraceae bacterium
AGGCAAGAAGACCTCTGCGGGGGTAGAGGGGGAGCTGTCTGCAAGGGGACCGGGTGTTTTTACGGGTTACCTAAAGAACCCCCAGGCCAATATGGATTCATTCACGCCAGATGGCTACTTCCGAACCGGTGATGTGGCAGTCATTGATGAACGAGGTATTGTTCGTATTACCGGTAGGATAAAGGACATTATCATTCGGGGTGGCGAGAACATTGCAGCACGGGATGTGGAAGATCTCATTTCTTCCCATCCTGATGTGGAATATGTGGCTGTGGTGGGCATGCCCGATCCGGATCTGGGTGAGCAGGTGTGCGCCTATGTCAAGCCGGTTGAGGGAGCGTCGGTCACCCATGAAGAAGTGATAACACATCTGGATAAAATGGAGGCCTCCAAGATCCATTATCCGGCAAGGACGGAGATAGTTCAAGAAATGCCCCTCACTGCCGCAGGCAAAGCAGATAAAAAGGTCCTGAAAAAGGATATTGAAGAAAAGCTAAAGGCTGAATTGGGAAAAAGTTAGTAAGAACCTAGATGGTATGTTTTATCCAATGAGCTTGAAAAGGCCAGCTTTCACGAACTCTATAACTGGAATGTTGGAATAATGGGTTCGAAAGGATTCTTGGTAAAATAGTGAGATCCGTTTTCTTCTTTTACCCATTATTCCAATATTCCACCATTCCAATATTCCACGAACCATACACGGAAGGAGCAAGCAATGAAATACAAGAACATGTTCACAGAAATGGCACTAAAGGGTATCACTTTTCCCAACAGGCTACAGCGAACCTCCATGGTGTCTGGCTTGGCCACAGAGGATGGACACGTTACAAAAGAGCTTAAGGCGCGATATCAGCGAGAAGCCAGGGGTGGCGTGGGCTCTATAGTGGTGGAAGCGGCAGTCGTGCTGCCATCCAGAAGCTCATACAACCTGCGCATCAGCGATGATAGCCTTACCGACGGGTTGAAAGACCTGGTAGATGGTATCCGTGAGGCAAATCCAGACACTAAGCTGGGTATCCAAATCATGCACTTCTTGAAAATAGCAAGGAGCGGGTGGAGGCAAAAAGTAACCGATTTCAAGCCAGAGGATCTGCCCGTTATTGTACAGCAGCATGCCGATGGAGCCAGACGTGCGTTGTCCGCTGGGTTTGATTTTATTGAACTTCATATGGCACACGCATATACCCTCTCCTCGTTCCTATCACTTTCCAATGGAAGAAAGGACAAGTATGGTGGTGGGTTGAAGAACCGAATGCGATTGCCCATAGAGGTATATGAGGCGGTGCGGGGAGTCGTCGGTGACAGTTATCCCCTCGGGGTCCGAATAAACGGTGAGGATTTCACTGCTCCAGGTACCACCCTGCTGCAAAGCACACAGATTGGCAAAAAGCTTGCCGAAATGGGTGCCGCCTACATCAGTGTCTCAGGGGGCAGTCGGTTTGACGATGCACTTCCACCGCCTGAAAACACGCCTCCTGACCCCATGTCCGGCTATAGCGGGCATCGGATGAGCCCCTGGTATTGGTTCCCCGATGGAACACATGTCTATTTGGCTGAGGGGGTTCGAAAAGCAGTTCGCGAGGCGGGCTATGACACCCCCATTGTGACGGCAGGAAAGATCCGCACACCCAAGACGGCAGAGGATATTCTCCAGCAGGAAAAGGCGGATATCATCGGATTGTGTCGCCCCTTGCTTTGTGACCCAGACTGGCCTATAAAAGCCAAGGAAGGTAGGGCCAAGGACATCGTACAATGTACCGCCTGTAACTGGTGTCTGGAAGCGGACACCAGGATGGAAAAGGTAAATTGTTCGCGGTGGCCCGAAGGCAACTTGGTTGCGCCAACGCCCTTTACGAAGAAAGAGGCGCGCGCCAGTGCGCTTCCCAAAGGGGGCAAATAGGGTCGACCCCATTCGGATGAGAAATTTTGCAAACTAGAAAATTGACTGGAGGAGGGCATCATGTCATTAAATGGTAAGACAGCTGTCGTCACGGGCGGTGCCAAGGGTATTGGCAAGGCCATCGCCTTGCGCCTTGCAAAGGAGGGCGCAAACATTGGGATCTTAGACATCCAAAAGGATAAGGCAGATAAGGCCGCTGAAGAGATCAAGAAACAGGGTGTCGAAGCAAAGGCCATCCAATGTGATGTTACACAATACGCTAAAGTGAAAGAGGCAGTGGCCCAAATTCACCAGGCGTATGGCTCCATTGATATCCTGATCAACAACGCGGGCATCGATGACGCACGGGCCTTTGTCGACACAAACGAGGCCCTTTGGGATAAGATTTTGGGTGTCAATTTTAAGGGCTTTTTAATCGCATCACACGTGTGTGTTCCCTATATGATTGAACAGAAGAGTGGCAACATCGTCAGCATGGGTTCTGATGCAGGCAGAATCGGGGCTGCCAATGAAGTGATTTACTGCGCCACGAAGGCCGCTATCATGTCCGCTTCTAAGGCACTGGCCAGAGAAGTGATCAGGTACAATATCCGGGTGAATTGTGTCAGCCCGGGCCCCGTGCATACGGATCTCTGGGATGAACTGCACCCCGGCGAAAAGGGGCAGAAGGTGACGGAGGCCGTAAAGAGGATCATTCCCATGAGGCGGCTTGGCACCCCAGAAGATGTGGCGGATGTGGTCGCCTTTTTTGTGAGTGACGATTCAAGATACCTGACAGGTCAAGTCCTGAGCATAGACGGCGGCCTAACAATGATCAGTTAATAGAATCGCGAAGCGATTTTATATGGGAAGGAGAAGCGTATGGATTTTAGCCTGCCGGATCAAGTTCTAAAACTTAAAGAAGAGGCCCGCGATTGGGTGGAGAATGTCCTGAATCCCATGTCCATGCCCTTGGAAGAGGAAGAGAAAATTCCTGATGAGCTGGTGGAGGAACTCAGGAAGGGGCGCTTCCGCTTTTTTGGCCTCACCATACCCAAGGAATATGGAGGTGAGGGCTGGAGCGCCATTGAGTGGTTCACCGTGCTCGAAGAACTGGCCAAGGCCTATGCCACGGTGAGACTTATTGCCCATACCATGAACGGACTCTTCTGGAGGCCGATCCTCTACTTTGGCACAGAGGGACAGAAAAAAGAGTACCTGCCCAAACTGGCCACAGGCGAGATCTGGGCCGCGAATAGCTTGACTGAACCTGAAGCGGGTACGGGGAAGGATATAAACTCCAAGGCCGTGAAAGACGGTGACGATTATGTCCTGAACGGACACAAGTGGCTCATCACCATGTTCCCCGGTTATACCAAGTTGATCTATGCCTTCGCGGCTACAGAGGAGGGGATTACCTCGTTCCTGGTAGATGCGCCAAGGAAGGGTCTGGTGCTCAAACCCATGGAAAAGATGATGGGGTGTGTTGGGCCACGCCATTACAATGTGATCTATAAAGACTGTCGAGTCCCTGCCTCGAATGTGTTGGGGGAGAAAGGCAAAGGATTGGACGTGGCCTTTGGTATGCTCCATTTGAGCAGGGTATCCATCGCCTTTTGCTGTGTGGGGCTTGCCCAAAGGATGCTGGATTTGGCCATAGATTATGCGAAGAAGAGGACAACTTTTGGTAAGCTATTGGTCAAGCGTCAGGCCATACAGAACAATGTGGCCCAGATGGGGACAGAGATCCAGGCTGCAAGACTTCTTGCTTACGAGGCCGCGTGGAAGTTCGACCAGGGACAGGATATCGTCATGGAAGCCGCCATGGCCAAACTCTTTGCAGAACAGGTGGTCACCAGGGTCTCGGAGATGGCCCTTCGAATCCACGGAGGTATTGGCTATACAAGCGCTTACCCCATGGAGCGGCACTTCCGGGATGCACGTTCCTATCACTTTGAGGAAGGCACAGAAGAGATCCAGAAACTCCTAATCGCCAGGCATTTGTTCAAATAGACAAACATAAAGGAACTGATTGAAAGGAGCATGTCATGAGAAACGGTATGAAGATTGTTGACATCCATAATCATTTTTACTCGAAACCATGGCTCGATTATCTATCTCAGAGGACCGAGGCGCCCCAGTTTGAGTGGACAAGCGACACATCCGGTGTGGCAAAGATCGGTACCTCAACGCCCAGCCACGTGGATATGGCGGGGGATTTTGATATAAAGGCAAGAGTAGCGGACCTGGACGAGGCGGGGATAGATATCCAGGTTCTTTCCCATACCTGCCCAGGCGTTGCTGAGCTTCCTGTCAAAGAGAGTATTGAGTGGGCACAAAAGATCAACGACATATTCGCAGCGATTTGCGAGGAATACAAAGGACGCTTCTATTTCTTGGCCACGCTCCCCCCTGGAGATATTGATGAGGCCTTGAAAGAGATGGAGAGAGCCTACAAGGATTTAGGGGCAAAGGGTTTCCAGATGTATTCCAGTATCGAGGGGGAAATGGTCACAGAAGAAAAGTTTTACCCGGTCTTTGAAAAGGCAGCTGAGTATGGGTTGCCTGTCAAGATCCATCCTTCTTTCAGGCCACTTACAACAGAGGCCATGCAAAAGGCAGGACTGCCCCTTCAGCTCTATGGTTTCACCTTGGACACCACCATGGCTCTCACGCTCATGCTTTTGCAGGGCTTTTTCGAAAAACTGCCCGGCTTGAAGGTCATTCACTCCCATCTGGGAGGCATGGCGCCCTATATGATGGGTCGCATCGATACCGCTTTTAAACGTTATTCCAAAGAAATTTGTGTCGACTGTTCGCTGCCTCCTTCAATAGCCTATAAGGATCACGTCTATGTGGATACCCTTTCCATGCATGTTCCAGCCATAAAGTGTGCCTATGAGTATATGGGCATTGAGCATCTGCTCTTTGGGACCGACTATCCCCACAGAGCTTCGGGAACGGTGGAGGGAAATCTGGAGACTTTAGATAAGGTGGGATTTTCCACTGAAGAGAAAGAGAAAGTTCTCTCAAAGAATGCCATGAAGTTATTCAATCTGGTGTAGTCTTTTGACCCTAAAAACTATCAACTGCCGGAGCATGTAAACCTTCGGCACATTCAATGGAGGTGAAAAGATGGGGAAAGAAAAGATCTGGCAAAAAGGCGTAACGAGGAGAGACTTCATCAAAACAGTGGGGGCAGCAGGAATTGCCGCTACTGGGGCGGGGCTACTGCCCCGAAATTCCCTGGCTGCCAAAAGGGACCATATCCTGATTGGCCACCCCACCCCGGCCACGGGCCCTATCGCACCCTTTGGCGAGACCTCTGCCTGGGTGGATAAAAGAGTCGCAGCGGAGATCAACAAAGACGGCGGGATATTTCTCAAGGACTTGGGCAAAAAGCTACCCATCAAAGTCAAAGGCATGGATACGGAAAGCAATCCGTCTAAGGCGGCTGAAGTGGCGTCCAAGTTGATCTTGCAGGACAAGGTTGATTTGATGGTGGTGGCGCATACTCCGGACACGGTCAATCCCGTCGGGGCAATCTGTGAAAGATACAAGGTCCCCTGTATCTCCACCGTGGCCCCTATTGAGCCCTGGCTAACGGGAGGTCCCTACGAATGGACCTTTCATTTCTTTTGGGGACTTGGGGACATCATCACGGTCTTCACAGGTATGTGGGAGGCACACAGCACCAATAAGGTGGTAGGCGGTTTCTGGCCCAATGACCCGGATGGAGCGGTATGGGCGGTTGAATTTGGTAAGGCCCTCAAGAAAATGGGTTACAAGGTGGTGGATGTGGGACGATTTCCTTACGGGATGCAGGATTTCAGCGGTTTCATTAGCACATGGAAGAAGGAAAAAGTCCAGATTTTGACAGGCGTGCCCATCCCGCCTGACTGGGCAACCGCATGGAGGCAATGCCACCAGCAGGGATTCATTCCCAAGATAGCCACCATTGGAAAAGCGATCCTGTTCCCGGCAGCCGTTCAAGCCATTGGCGGGAACCTTCCCAATGGTCTCACCTCCGAAATCTGGTGGACACCGTTTCACCCGTTCAAGTCATCCATAGCCAGCTACTCATGCAAGGGACTCGCTGAAGCTTGGGGTAAGGAGACAGGAAGACAGTGGACCCAACCCATGGGGTTTGAATACGCGCTCTTTGAGATCGCGGCAGACGCTCTGATACGGGCAGGTTCTTTGAAGGCAAAGAAAATCAGGAAGGCCATCGAAGAGACCAATCTTGACACCATGGTGGGACGGATCAAGTTTAACGAGAAGAACTTCGCCCTGACCCCGTTGGTGGGAGGCCAGTGGGTAAAGGGCACCAAATGGCCCTGGGATCTCAAGATCACTTACAACAAGGAGCATCCCTATATCCCGACCACGGGTAAGATGAACTTCCCCATAACAAAATGAGAAACCCCGATAGCCCTTCCTGATTTCTCAGGAAGGGCTACCCGTTTGGAAGGCCTCGATGTCTCCAATTCTCACAATCAATAATCTTCACAAGTCCTTCGGCAAGGTGGCGGCGGTTCACGATCTCAGCTTCGAAGTGGAGCCTCGTGAAATCCTGGGCATCATCGGTCCCAATGGCGCAGGGAAAACGACCGCATTCAACCTCATCACGGGTGAAATCAAACCAGACAAGGGAGAGGTTATATTCGGCGGCAAGGACGTGACGTACGATCCCACATACAGCAAATGCCGCATGGGCATAGCTCGTACCTACCAGATTCCAAAGCCCTTTGTGAACATGACTGTACTGGAAAATCTTCTGGTTGGCGCCATCTATGGCGGGAGCGAGGGTTATCGGCAATCCAGAGAAAAATGCGAGGAAATCCTGGAGAAAACGAAGTTACAGGCCAAGAGAAATGCCATTGCAGGCTCCCTGCCTCTCTTGGATCGGAAGCGGTTAGAGTTAGCCAAGGCCCTTGCGACAGAACCAACCATTCTTTTAGTGGACGAAGTGGCTGGAGGGCTTGCTGAGTCAGAGGTGGAAGAAGTCCTTGAAATCATTCACTCGGTGAGAAAAGATGGCGTTACGGTGCTCTGGGTGGAACATATCATCATGGCCATGCAAAAGGGCCCCGATCGCCTGCTCGTCATGAACTTCGGTCGTAACCTCTTTTGCGGAAGACCTGAAGAAGCTTTCAAATCAGAGGAGGTCCAGAGGATCTATCTGGGAGATGAGGAGGATTGATGTCCATTCTCGAGATCAGGGACCTGAATGTCTACTACGGGGAGTTCCTTGCATTGTCTGGGATTGATCTTGATGTGGAAAAACGCCAGGTTGTTTCCCTCATGGGCGCCAATAGTGCGGGAAAATCAACCCTCCTCAAGACGATCTCCGGCATATTGAAGCCTCGTTCTGGATCCATCAACTTCGATGGAAAGAGGATCGATAATCTGGATCCTCACGACATTGTAGCCTTAGGGATGTCTTTGGTGCCGGAGGGCCGAAAAATTTTTTCTGCCCTTACGGTTCGAGAAAACCTCCTCATTGGGTCCTACACGCCGAGGGCCCGAAAGACGAGGAATGAGACCCTTGAAAATGTGTTTCAGCTTTTTCCAGCTCTGAGAGGGAGGATAGAGCAGAAAGGGACAGACCTAAGCGGCGGGGAGCAGCAAATGCTCTCCATTGGCAGGGCCCTCATGTCACAGCCTCATTTTATCGTTTTTGATGAGCTTTCACTGGGACTGAGTCCCCTGGTGGTCAAAGAACTTTATAAGACTGTAAAGAAGATGAACCAGGAAGGCATCACGGTGGTTCTCGTGGAGCAGGACGTGAAGCGAAGTCTCAAAGTGGCTGATTTCGCTTATATCCTTCAGGAGGGGAAGATTACACTAAAAGGGAACCCAAGATACTTCACCGAAGAGACCGTGAAAAAGGCGTACTTTGGTCTTTAGATCATACCCCTCATCAACTCGGAGTAATTGAAGCTATTTCAAAAGCAGTGTCATTGTTCGCCCTGTTAAGTAGCCCCAGAGTAGTTGGTTATCCACGTTCAAATGATATAACGGTCTCTAGCCCTAAGAGATTATGAATTTTGTATTGATTTAACGGGGCGAGGAGTCCCTGATGCTATAGGGCACGACGAAGCCGTTCAGCCTCGAGTTTCTCGACTCTACTCGAAACCCTGAGCCCCTCGGCCGTGAGCTCGGAGCCGAACGGTTCATCGACCCTTCGACATAGCCCTTCGGCAGTGAGCTCAGGGCCGAACTGCTCAGGGTCGATGCTGAGCAAAGTCAAAGCATCGAGGGGCTCACGGCCGAGAGGCAATCTCATTGGATTGGTCAATGGCTTAATATCCTTTAACGAGTGGCAGAGGTACTGACGAATGCCCTGAGTGACCCATCATGTTATTCCCGCGAAAGTGGGGATCCAGTGATTGTAATTTCTTATGGGCTCCCGCTTCCGCCGGAGCGACAAAATAACTGGGTTCTTAGCACCCTGCCAGTCGGACGCGAGGAAGAGTGGAAAACTAATGGCCGCATATTTGGAACCGATTATTAACGGAATTCTATTGGGAGGCCTTTACGGAATCATTGGCATAGGACTCTCCATGGTCTTTGGGATCATGCGTCAGGTCAACCTGGCCCATGGGGAGTATATGATTCTCTCAAGCTATTTCAGCCTCCTCTTCTTGCATTTGCTAGGCGTGCATCCTCTGTTGACCCTCTTTTTCGTCCTTCCTCTCATGTTTCTCCTCGGTTATGCCATACAGATTTTTCTTTTTAACAGGATCATGCAAAAGCAGATGGAGCCTTTCCTCATGGTCTCCTTTGGGCTTTCCATCATCTTACAGAACGCCCTTTTGCTCATCTTCACGCCTGACGCTCGCACATTAAAGACAGCGTTGGTGATTAAGAGTGTCAACGTGTTTGACGTCTTTAACGTGCCATTGGTCTACCTGGTCAATTTCACAGTTGGCCTTCTGGTCTTGGGTTTACTCCATCAATTCATGAAGCGAACCTATCTAGGGTGGGCCATACATGCATCTTCCGAGGACCTATCCGGGGCGAGATTAATGGGTATTAATCCGAAAAAGGTCTATGCCGTTGCCATGGGTCTTGCAGCGGTTACCGCCGCCGTCTCAGGAGTGCTCATCGGAATGACCTTCACCTTTTATCCCCATTCAGGGACGCAGTACCTGATCATCGCTTTTGGTGTCGTCATTATCGGTGGTCTTGGAAGTCTGCCAGGAACATTTCTGGGGGGCATGATACTGGGTATTTCTCAGTTGGTTGGCGGGCGAATAATCGGGCCAGGGTTTCAGCTATTGAGTGGGTATATTATCCTGCTCGTGGTGCTGACCGTAAGGCCTCAGGGCCTGTTGGGACGGAGGTAGCTGTCGCCATGTCCCCCAATCGTATCCGTATCATTGTGATCATATTCCTGTTGGC
>JASFEQ010000154.1:0-9283 GCA_050124735.1 Desulfobacteraceae bacterium
CTTAATGATCCGAACCAGTGCCTCGTCTCTTTTCCGAGTGAGAGGTTTAATCTCCTCAAGCCTTGGCAGTCCCTGCTCTAGAACCTTTGCAGTCTCCGATGGGAGGTCCTTCCATTCATCCAGGTCATGCCATATCTCCTCTTTTGCAGATCTTAGATGTTCCACATGGTAACGGATACCCCCTTCGCCACCTCCCAGGTGATATATGAGGTGAGGTCCCATGACGGCCCATCGGAGTCCAGGACCTAGACTTATGGCTCGATCCACATCCGCTACGCTGGCCACGCCATCAAGGACCAGGTTGATGGCCTCTCGCCAGAGAGCAGCGGACATGCGATTGGCCAGGTAGCCTGGAACAGCTCGGTTCAGGATGACGGGCGTCTTGCCAACGCCCTCATAGAATCGCCGTGCTGCTTCAACGGTCTCCTTTGCGGTTTTCTCACCCGGTGCGAGCTCCACTAGGGGAATGAGATGGGGTGGATTGTAGGGATGACCAGCCAGACATCGGTCAGGATAGCGCGCGGCCTCCTGAATGCGACTGATGCTCAGTCCAGATGAACTGGTGGCAATCAGGGCATGGCGGGGAACATGACGATCAAGGGCCTCAAAAACGGCGCATTTGATCTCGTAATTTTCGTAAACGGATTCCTGAACAAACACCGCATCCTCCACCGCCTGGTAAAGCTCTTCACATGGTTGTAAGGCCTTCAGTCCCGCTTCAGCCTCTTTCTGATCTGCCATGCCATGATCGATCAGGAAATGAACATATTGTTGGGTGCGTTCGAGCCCTTTGCTGAGTGCTTCTGGGTCCTTATCGTGCAGTCTCACGTTCAAACCGCGGGAAGCAAACAACGCGGCCCAACTCGCTCCTGTAATTCCAGCGCCAATGACGGCCACAAGCCCCTTAACCTTAGAGGTCGACTTCGGTGGTGGCGGTCGTTGTGTTCTTTGAGCAGAATCATCCATATTCGAGACTAGCCCTTTGTCACCTTTAGGAGATATTCCTGCAGCCGCTTACGTGATCTCTGGGCCTCCTCTGGCGACCATTCTTGAAATCCTATACCGGTCTTGAACCCGAGTTCTCCACTCTCAACCTTCTTTCTCAGGAGTGGTGATGGGTCGGGGGAACGCTCAAGGTGTTTCAAGATATAATCATGAATAGCCAGAGTCAGATCGGTCCCTACCATGTCGGCCGTTTCCAAGGGCCCCAACACGGGAAGTCTCAATCCGAAGCCGAATCTGATACATTCATCCACGGTTGCCGGATCCGCTATCCCCTTTTCAACAATCGAGATCGCCTCTCTCCATAGGGCATGCTGCAGTCGGTTACCCACAAACCCGGGGACATCTTTATTGACCCGCACAGGATGTTTCCCCACGTGTTTCAGAAGTTCAAATGTCGCGTCCATCGCGTCGTCGGAGGTGTCTTCCCCCCTGATGACTTCAACGAGTGGGATAAGGTAGGGTGGATTCCAGAAATGGGTCCCTAAAATCCTCGCTCTGATTTTCGCTTTCTCAGCGATCTCCGTAATGCTAATGACCGACGTGTTGGTAGCGAGGATGGTTCCCTCTGGACATAGGGCGTCCAGTTCCTTGAATATATTTTGCTTCAGTTCTAAGTTCTCCAATACAGCTTCTAAAACGAATTGAGCTCCGGCAGCGGCCTCATTCAAATCTAGTGTTGTCCTGATCCTCCCTAAGGCAGGTTCTATGTCATCCAGACGCGCAATTCCTTTTTGAGCCATCAGGGTCAGGTTAGAACGGATGTTTTCCAGAGCCTTGGTCAAAAGCTCATCATTAAGATCCATTAGGCTCACAGAATAACCTTGCAGGGCAAAAATCTGTGCGATCCCATGCCCCATGAGGCCGGCGCCAATAACTGCGATATTTTTGATGTCTTTGATATTCTCAGCCACTTTTCACCTCCATTACCATGCCGATGTGCCCCCGTCTATGTAAAGGATGTGTCCAGTCACCATGGCACTGGCTTCGGATGCCAGATAGACGATTGCGCCCACTAGATCCTCTGGTTCCGCAGGCCGGCCCAATGGAATTCTCTGCATAAAGATCTTATACATTTCTTCATCTTTCAGGATGGGCTCGGTCAAGGGTGTCCAGAAAATGCAAGGGGCAATGCAGTTGACGTGGATCTTGAACTTGGCCCATTCCGTGGCCAACTGTTTGGTCAACAGATGAACCGCTCCTTTGCTGGTACCGTAGCCCGAGTAGCCGGCGGGATGACCTTGAAGGCCTCGGATGGATCCCACAGTAACGATCTTTCCTCCCTCTCCCCGTTTAATCATCTCTTTCGCCACGGCCTGGCAACAGAGGAATGTCCCCCTGACATTGACATCCATCACTTTTTGCCACTCTTCAATGGGCATTTCTTCGGCGGTGTGACGGAGGGCAATTCCTGCGGTGGTCACCAGAATGTCGATCTTACCGAACTCCTCCATGGTGCGTTTTACCATCTGATCCACACTATCCGGCTCTGCCACATCACAAGAAATGGGAAGGGCCTTCCTCCCCTGCTTCTCCACCTCGGCCGCTGTCTCTTCCAGAGTGGAAAGCGTTCGGGCCGTAACCACCACATCCGCTCCATACAGGGCCAACCCGATTGAGGTAGCTTTTCCGGCCCCCCCAGACCCACCAGTGACTACAGCGACCTTTCCCGTAAGATCGAAGAGATTCTTGAGTTCCTGGATTCCCATTTTGACTCGCATTTTTTCTCCTCCTTTTCTTTGTTAGAACGTGAGACCTTTTAGAAATTAACCTTGTCCAGACCTTTCAGGCCCAGCATCTCTCTGGCATCATCCGGGGTAGCCACCTCAAGTCCCAGTTCATGGGCGAAGCGGATCGCTTTCTCAACCTGTTCAGCATTACTCTTTGCCAGTTCGCCTTTACTTATATAAAGGTTGTCCTCCAGCCCTACTCGCATGTAGCCGCCCTGAATCATATTGGCTACACCCATGGGGAACTGATGCCGACCAGCTGCACAAACCGACCATTGAAATTCACCAAAAAGCTGTCTGGCCGTGTTTGTAAGGAACAGGAGATTGTCAAGACTAGCAGATATCCCACCCAGAATTCCCAGCACAAACTGCAGATAGATGGGTTTTTTCAGATATCCTTCCCTCATAATCTGGGCCAGGTTGGTGAGATGGCCCACATCATACACTTCCAGTTCCGGTAGGGACCCCACTTCGTTCATGGTCTGACAGAAAACCTTCAGAGAGGTGAAGGTATTCGGAAAGATAAAACCCTCTGTTGCTGCAAGGAACTCTTTTTCCCATTCATACTTAAAGTCCTTGTATTTGGTTAAAACTGGATACAAGGCGAAATTCATGGACCCTGCATTGAAGGTCGCCACCTCAGGTTTCAGTTCCCTCACCACGGCAATTCTTTCTTCAGGCGTCATGGCGGCCGTTCCACCGGTGGTTACGGTAACCACAAGATTTGTTTTCGCCTTGATCCCACTCAGGATCTCCCTATAAATTTCAACATCCGTGGTCGGTCTGCCCTCTTTTGGATCTCTGGCATGGACATGTACGATCGTGACCCCTGCTTCCGCACACCTCACAGCCTCATCAATCAGTTGCTGAGGAGTTAGCGGTAAATAGGGGGACATGGTAGGTGTATGAATATTGCCTGTGAGGGCTGCTGTAATAATTACTTTTCCCATGTGGATATCCTTCCTTTCACTTTAATGCTCCAATTGAGCGCACCCGCTCAACTGGAAGTTATTTGTTATAAGTTATTCGTTATTTGAAACAGATAACACGCTCACTTCACATCTTCATGAGATAGGATTTCGCGCATCAACCTCTCATAACCATTAACTCATAACCATTAACTGATAACTCCTGGCTGAGTACTGATATACGCGTAAATCATTGCAAATTAGACGGCACAGTAAAAAGCTTCAGATGCTAGGCGCGCGAATCTTTGGGAACGAGGCGTACACAGAAGTACGCTGGAGTGACTAAAGATGAAGCGCAACGCCGCCCTTCGACTTTGCTCAGGGCCGTGAGCTTGTCGAACGGCAGATGGACTTTTGACGAAGCCGTCAAGAACTAATCCGGATTGTTTATAACCACTAACATGCTTGCCGGTTTGTTGGTGTTGTTGATGAGTTCTCTTCCCTCATTGGGGGCTAAGAAGATGGAGTCCCACTTCCTGAGTACGAACTCCTCTGTCTTGCTCTT
Source organism: Desulfobacteraceae bacterium (assembly GCA_050124735.1). GTDB lineage: Bacteria > Desulfobacterota > DSM-4660 > Desulfatiglandales > HGW-15 > JASFEQ01. Next base: position 4,206 of record JASFEQ010000154.1, read on the forward strand.
CACGGTGATCTCACCCTCGAGCACGAAATAGATCTTCTCCAGAGGGTTATCTTCATAGGCCCACTCTGCACCGCCACCGGGCAAGAAATGAGAGAGACCCATCCAGAACTTTTGAACCCCCGTTTCTTCTTTCCCCTGAAGCCTCATGGCCGTCATACCGAAATGCCCGGGGGCTTCGTAGGGTTTCACATCTTTCAATTCAACTTTTTTCATAGTTCCTCCTTTTCTTCATACTAGGGTTTTTCCTAGAGAACTGGCCCTACGAGAACATGTGGATCAGGACTTATATTCATAGACCAACAACAGATCCCGTCTATCCGCCTACGGTTCCCCCGTCCACGGAAAGGACGTGCCCCGTAACCATCTCACTGGCCTCAGAGGCCAGAAAGATCGTGACGCCCACAAAATCCTCCGGCTCTGCCGCCCTCCCCAGTGGAATCCTGGCCACATAGCCCTTATATGACGCTTCATCACTGAGTATGGGCTCAGTGAGGGGCGACCAGAAGACGCACGGAGCGATACAGTTGACACGGATCTTGTGCTTGGCCCACTCGAAGGCCAGTTGCTTCGTCAAGTAATGAATGGCTGCCTTGCTTGTCCCGTAGGCCGAATATCCCCCTTCATGGGCATGAAACCCGCGTACCGAACCCACGGTTATGATGTTTCCCCCTTGTCCCTGCCGGATCATTTCTCTGGCGACGGCTCTGGAGCAGAGCAGGGTACCCTTGACGTTGACGTCCATCACCTTTTGCCAATCCTCCATCGCCATTTCGACAGCCGGCTCACGTTGCGCAATGCCTGCGGCGTTAAACAGGATATTGATCTTTCCAAATTCATCGAGGGTACGTCTCACCATCTGATCAACACTGTCGGGGTCGTTTACGTCGCAGAAGACGGGCAAGGCCTTCTGCCCCATTTCCCTGATCTTGTCAGCCAAGGCTTCCAGGCTCTCTAACTGTAGATCGCAAAGGACAAGATCCACGCCATAGGCGGCCAACCCGATGGATACGGCCTTACCCAGGGCCCCTGAACCTCCAGTGACCACAGCCACCTTTCCATTAATTTCGAAGAGGTTCTTGATTTCCTCGATTCCCTTTTTGACTCTCTGCATGGGACTGCCTTGCCCTTTTCTTGCGGGCGAGAGGTCTTTACTGATCCCCTTCATCCACAATGGCGACCATTCTTACCATGGACCCGTCACCGCCGACCCATTTAATGGGCCATCCCGCAATGGTAACCCTCTTGCCGTTGACCTCATCTAAATCACCACCTACATTCTCCCAACCCATAATACCATTACCAAGGAGAAGTTTGTGGCAGGGTTCCCACTCCGGGAAATCTTCAATGACTTCGCGCCCGGTCGCCTGCTTATACTCCTCACAAACGTCGGGACGCAGCGGTCCAGGGCCATGGGGGCCAATGGCGGTGGCCAGAGGATGGTCTAACGCTTGCTGATCCACCCCGACCGCCTTGACACCCTTCTCCACAAACCACTCTCCTGCCTCTTTATAGAGCCCGGGAGAATAGCAGAAGTACTCTGTGTTGTCTCCGAAATGATGGTGCCAGCCCGTGTTAACGATGACAATGTCGCCCTTTTCAATCTTGGGCCTAGCATTCTCCAGGTCCTCAGGGGTGATGACCCCCCATTGCTCCTTTGGAATGGATACAACGACACCGGTTCCATAGTAGTTTTCCAAGGGAATGTCGGCGGTATACATGGGCCCCTTTAATTTATTAGCTGGAAGGACATGGATAGGGGAATCCGCATGGGTTGAGCAGTGCATGGGGGCTGTAATCCACTGGGTGAGTACTCCTGACTTTGCGTGATAATGGAATCTTTCAATTTTGACGTCCGCAAAATAGGGCCACAATGGCGTCCCGTGTCCAAAGGGCTGACTTAGGTCAACAAGTTTTACTTTTCCCATCTTAAATTACCTCCTTTTATTTTATTAGTTCGCTCAAAAAGTCTAAGGTTGCTGTATGGTTTTAGGTTAATTCCGCTTTTCCAGGGGCGGGAAAAAGGATTTATTAGCCATTAGGTTGCTTCATCCCGCTCTTTGATTAACTTCTCCAGATGGGCTTCGAAATAGGGTCCCTCCCTGGCCATCCTTTCCCTCAGATCCGGCCCTATTTCCGTATAATCCTTTCGATCAACGATGGCCCAAAGGGGATGGGGCTCGGCTGGTGGACAACCTCCGATGAATACACCCTGTTTGCGGTATTTTTTCAGGCAGTCACCAAACAGAATCACTTTATAAGGGTCAAGCCCCTCGGGAATCCCTTTCTTGCGACCCACAAAAATAGTCGCATCTGTGTTCTTCTCATACTCATTAAGGGATTTCAGTTTCTCCATCGTGAGTCCAACTAAAGACAGGCAACTGCTGCAGGATCCTTCTGTATCAATGCTGTATTCTGGATATTTCTCTAGCCCTTCCAGGTACGGCAACCATAGCGCTTTAAAGACTTCATCTATGGTCTTTCCCCGCACCTCTATAAGATCTTCATCATAGTTCCCCAGTCCCCGCTCACGGGCCGGTTCAAAATAGGCCACCTTGTCAACATCCAGCCCGACCATACGGCAAACGGTGGCATCCAGGGCGACCGGATCTTTTCCCGCCACAATGCAATCGAACTCTGTCGGTACTGTGGAATGGGGACCAAAACCTTCAGCGGGTCTAATGAGATCCGCTATGTTGAGGTCCGCCCTAATAACAGACCAAAGATCCATCATGGCCTTGGCAAGATCGGTCTGGTGCATCTGATAGTGAACCTTATCCTGTACAACGCCCTTGAGGTTCTTGAGTGCACAGGTGAAGACCATGCTGCAGTGGGACTTGAAAATAGGGAGGTTAATGATGTGCTCCGCCTCCAAGAGGAACCGAGGCAGGCGTATTTTGGTCAGATCGGATCTGGCATCCCTGATCGGAATGTTTATAAGATCCTTATCGCCCTTGATGTCAATGACCTTATCCACCCCGGCGTCTTTAGCCGCCTTCAAGATCCCGCTCACCTCAAAGCTCTCCATAGTATCGCACCCGATGGCCGACGCCTCTGCCAAAATGATCTCCTTCGGTTCCGCCTTGCGAACTTCCTTGATAACGGCAGCCACCAGCTCCGGATTTGTGTTCACACTGGTCTCAGCGGGCGCCACATGGCCTGCATTGGGTTTGAGCACCACCGTTGACTTAGGCCTTATCAGAGAACCAACGCCACCAAGGGGTTCCAGAACCTCCGTGACCATCTGTTCCACGTCGGTTCCCTTGGCTATGGAAACGATTGATTTTTCCATACTATCACCTCCATTCATTTCGGAAGAGAAAGACCTGCTCACGACGAACTTTCGTAAATCCGTTTTCGCCATCAGTCAATCACGGCTATTGCATTGATCTCCACGAGGCAGCGAGGATCCGTGGCCAATTGCACAACCTGAACAGTCGTCGTCGTCGGCTTGTTGTCTGCCATATAAGCGTTCCATACCTTGTTTAGGATATCTTGCTGTGAGAGGTCTGTAAGGAACCGGTTCGCCACCACCACATCCGCAAATGTGGCCCCCACCGAGTCCAGAGACTTTTTCAGATTTTCCAAAGTTCCCCGCGCCTGGCCTTCCATGTCATCTGGCATTGAGGCAAACTCTTCCGGCACGTGCGGGTGGCTATGGTAGACTGGGGCGGCGGTGACTCCTGCGATGAATACCATCGTTCCGCCAGTTACCTTGATGGCCGGTGCGTAAGGCATCCATACATCCGGAGCGTCTGGCCAGTGTATATGTTCAATCTTTCTTCCCATTTTATATGCTCCTCTCTACTCTTTGGCTTTTCCGTAAAACAGGCTTTCCCACCAGCCAGTTCACCCATGTAGGGAAAGCTTTTATAAGGGATGCCGTTCATCTCCGTGCAAAGCATGGAGCATTCTGGCATGGTCTCGTAAAACACCGGCGAAGAGCCCCTGAAGTGAGAGTTCCAAGTGCAGACGACGACTCAGGGGCTCTTCAAATAACGCGATTTCTGCAAAGAACTACAAAAAGATCGTCCCCAGATTCACACTCCTCATAACATCCACCTCCACGGTCTTCTTTTCGTAGCCCTTGTACGCAACTTCCAGTACGTACTTGCCACTCTTCTCTTCAAGATTATCGATCTTAAAGTCCCCGTAATTGTTCGTCACCGTCTTATCTACCGCCTTTTTTGCGCCTTTCCTCAGCGTTATCTTTGCGCCTTCAGCACACTCATCAGTGTCCTGCAACGCTACGCTGCCCGCCACAAAACACCGGGTGTAACGATATAGATTCTTGTAATATACCCGTGGCTTTGTTTTGTATTGCGGCTGGTAGACTTCCAGGTTCTCAGATTTTTTGACCTTCTCCATCTCAGAGTCCTCAGCGTAGACAACACGCATGGCCCCAGTGGGACAAGCCTGTACACACCTCGGCTGTTCCCATCCATCTTCCAAAAGATGGACGCAAAATGAGCACTTTTGCGGCAGACTCTTTTCTTCATTCCAATAGATGACCCCGTACGGGCATGATTCTACCAAGTTCTTCTGCCCTTTTGCCTTTTCTGGATCAATGACCACGATCCCGTCTTCCCTCTTATAGATGGCGTCATTCTTGGCCGCCTTGATGCAAGGGGCGTCATCGCAGTGCATGCATGGAATGGGGAGATAGGCCACATCCACTTTGGGGTACTGCCCCCTCTCCTTGCGCATGATGTTCATCCATCTTTGGCCAAACTTGGGTTGGGCCACCGAATAGGGCGGAAAATCGTTCTCAAAGTACTCGTCCTTGCAGGAGACAAAGCAGTTATTACAATCGTGACATTTCGCCACGTCAATGATTAGATTCCACTTTTTCATTTTATCCACCCCCTTCTTAGTATTTCTCTATCTGCACAAGGCAGGAGTTGGGCGCCTGGCCGCAGGAATTCTTGGTTATATAGCGGCTCGGTGTAAGGATATTGACGCAACCACAACGATCCGCTGATTCCCCCGGTTTGCCCAAGGGATCATAGTCTGCACAAGATTCGTATGAGTGAACTGTACCGGGAGGAACTCGTTCCGTCACTTGTGCCGCACAGATCACC
>JASFEQ010000155.1:0-9245 GCA_050124735.1 Desulfobacteraceae bacterium
CGGAAGGGGGAATGATGGTGGGGGCACCGCCCATGGACTCCACAAAGGATCGATAGATCGCTGTCACGCGAATGACGCGTCCTTTGAAATCAGCCCTCTGTTTGGCGGGCTTCAGGGTATAGAGGTGGAACTTCACGTTGTGAGGGATGCTCTGTCCCAGAAAATGGGCATTCAGTTTCTTGGCATGAAGCTTGTCCAGATAATCGAACAGACCCTTTTTTCGGCATTCCCAGGGAGGCAGGTTGAATAACTTCATCGTATCCACTGCGGGGATCTGACCGGAATAGTAATTGATCGCTCCCATGAACATGTCCACCACGCCGTTTCGGACCGCCTCGCCCTGCTGGAAGGTGGGGACCACCTCCGGTCCTCCTACCGCCTGAAAATTGACCTTATCGCCCAATTCCTTTTGAAACATACCCACCAACTGTTCGTGCCCACGGTTCCAGTTGACTGGCTTGGGCCAGGCGAAAATGACCTTGATCGTTGGTTTCGCTTGCACTTCTGCCGGCGGCATGGAAAATCCCACGATTCCCACCAGCAGCGCTACGGCTACGATACAACTTAAACCTTTTCCTTTCATGATTCCTTTTCCTCCTTTTTCTGTGGCTAAAGGTTTTAGGTGGTGGTTAGCACTTATCATTTTAGATGTTTTCTCACCTCCTTATCCTGAAATTTTGTGGTGGTGTGTGAAGTGTTGAATCGATCATGGGAAAGCCATCGGATTAGCACTCCTTCAGACTTTCCCTCTCAGTAAGGGATTTGATGTTTGCAAAACGTCTGTTGATAAGCTGCTCGAACGCCTCTATGTCCGTTTCATCCAGATGATTGAACTTCCCCATGAGTTTGAAATACTCTGCAACAGGCTTTGGTTTTTCCACAATATGGGTGAACCGGTACGTCCCCCTTTCGCACTCCCATAGGGGGAACAAATTCGTCTCTACGGCGAGGCGACATATATCAACCCCGGAATCGGACTTTGCTCTCCATCCGGTCGTGCAAGGGGTGAAAAGATGGATATAAGACATGCCGTCCTTTACGGCCATGGCCTTGGTCAGTTTTTTGGCATAATCCTCAGGGAAACCCATGGTGGCCGTGGCCACATAGGGTATGTCATGGGCCGCCATGATCAAGGGCATGTTTTTGGGGGGTGTGGGTTTCCCTTTTCGCTTTGTCCCCACGGGTGTGGTTGTTGTCCACCCCAAGTAGGGTGTCGTGCCACTTCTCTGTACCCCCGTATTCATGTAACCCTCGTTGTCATAGCATATAACAATGAGATTTTCCCCTCTCTCTGCAGCCCCTGAGAGGGGTTGAAAACCCACATCCGAGAAACAGCCATCGCCCGCAAAACAGACCACTTTTACATCTTTTCCCGTTTTCTTGTAATATCTCTTGAGGCCAGCGGCGGTTGAAGGGAGATTGGTCATGTTTGTCATGTGGGTAGGGACACCGCAGTAGGTCTGGGTTCCCATCCCGCAGATGAGGAGCACGGCGCAACCCGGAGCCCCAAATAAAATGGTATCCTCACCCAGTACCTTCAAACTGAATCTGAGACTGAGTTCAGCAGGACACCCCCAGCACAAAGGTGTACCCATCCCAAGTTGATCCTTTTTGAGATATTGGACCACTTGGCGGCTCTTCAGGAGGGAGATAAAACGCTCCGGGCAGGCATCAACACATTGGGGGGCACCATCACAGAGATCACACTTCACAGCCTGTCTGCTCTCCGCATTGTAATCAATACCCCCGTAAGGACAGACAAGAGAACAAAGCCCGCAACCCAGGCACTTGATTTGGTTGATCCTGACAATGCCGTCGTCCGGATCTTTTGCAATAGCCCCAGTCGGGCAATTCTCTTCGCAGGCCGGTTCCCCGCACTGGTTACAGGTTACGGCAGAGTGGAATTCTATCCCAGGCAGATGCACGGCTCTGATCCCGGTGCCGCCCATCTCCTTGTTTCTGTCCTCACACTTTTCCTGGCACAAAAAACAGTCCGCCGGACAAATGGCATCTTCAATCTTGAGTGTATCATGAAAAGATTTCATATCTGGTTGCCTTCATAAGTAATTATCTCAAAATTCATGTTAAGTTTATGGATCACATTCTGGTGATGAAATAAACTGATACTGGATTCTGGTTGCTGGATACTGGATAAAAGAGGAAATGTTTTATGTTTTTCTATCCAGCATCAAGCATCTAGCATCCAGCACCGCTTCGCTTCACACAAGCAGATATTACCTCCCTCAACGGGTTGCCTTCAGGCGAAGCTTCTCCGGATATCCTCCCTAATGTTCCAAAGACAACGTACCCCTCTTTTCGGCCTTGTGCATAAGCCACAGGCTTACCTCTCTAGGTTGTTGCAACAGCTGGCTCTTAGACGGACCAATATCGATCCTATTTCTTATTAGATACTGTAAGACGCCACCATCAAGATCAATATTGAAAAAGTTCGCGCCCACGAGCCTATCCTCCCGGCAGATAATTTTCCCATATTCTCTTTTATCATCATCTCTTTCGGTAAGAACTTCGTCTCCATTAGAAGACGTGAATTCTCCAATCGAGACGGCGAGGTGGCCAAAGAAGTTGTAGAGATTCATGGATAACCAGCCATCGTAGAAGGCCTTTTCTCCAATCATGTTGCTTCCAGCAATCTTTCCCTGTTCAACGGCGCTAGGTAAGATGGGACTCAACCCATTCTTGCCTGTAAAAAAATCAGGGGCTTCAGCCACATCACCGGCCGCATAGATTCCATCGATGCTACTGCTCATCCTGTTGTCCACCAGTATGCCCCTATTGGCTTCAATCCCGGAACCCTCCAACATGGAAACGCGAGAGGCGACCCCAACGCAGCAAACCACCAGGTCCGCCTGAAAGACATCGCTGTCCGCGCAGACAATTTCTCGTTTTTTAGACGCGGTTCTGATCTCGGTGACCTCCTTATCCGTAAAGATATCTACATCGTGTTCCGCATATATCTGGGAGATATAGGCCCCAACAGGTTGATCAAAGGAGAGAGGTAAAACCCCTTTTTCTTTTTCCAAAACCGTGACCTTGTAACCTCTCTCAGATAGGGCTGCGGCAACTTCCATGCCCACCAACCCAGCCCCCAGCACCGCCAATTCAGAACCTTTGCGCAGCTGACCAAGCATTTCGTGATAGTCATCCAGCGTGTGGAAGCCGAGAAAATTCGCTCCCTCTAGTCCTTTGATCCGCGGCCTCACGGGTTGGGACCCTGTGGCAATGAGAAGTGTGTCATAGCTCTCGCTCTCCCCGTTATCATAAACAACGCTCTTGTCTCTGGGGATGATGCCATCAACCCGCCGGCCGGTGATGAAGGTGGCCTTCATATTATCGAAGAAATTACTTTCAGCGAGATAGATCTCCGACTCTTTCTTTTTACCGGACAGAAGGTAGGGAAGGGACATGGGTGAGTACGGGGCGTAATTCTCCATGGTGACCAATTTTACTTCGTCCTCAGAGCCCAGTTTCCTTATTTGCTTAAGCGCGCTTAGGGCCGCTGAACCGCAGCCAATCATGAGATGTTTCCGCTTCGGCAAAATTCAAATCTCCTTTACCCTGTAAAAGTACACCGCCTAATGCTAATCAAATACCAGTTGCCGTCATCTGAACAAGTAACCCGATTTCATGGAGTAATGGAGTGCTGGAGTAATGGAATATTGAAGAGAATGGAGTTTTTTGATGTTTTTACCCATTACTCCAATACTCCATAACTCCATTACTCCAACGACAACCATGTCACCGGTTTAACCGTTTCCCCATTGACCGCGGAATAAGTGGTATCTATGACCCTTTCCACAAGTTGGGGCGTTATATCCGATCCTCCAAGGCCAGCAATAAAATTGAGGAGTACGGGCACCTTTGGCTGCAATTCATACAAGAGGGTTTTTATTTCAAAGAAGACATGGCCACAAGACCCGGCATAAAACACATTACGGTCAATGACGCCGATCGCCTTTTTCCCGTTCAGCACTTGAGCCAGCCTCTCCACGGGAAAAGGCCTGAACATCCTGATCTTGATGAGCCCCACCTTCAATCCCTCTTCGCGCTTCTTGTCGATGACAACTTTTGTTGTGCCCGTACAGGAACCCATGGTCACGATGACCACATCTGCATCTTCAGTCTTATATTCCTCGATCTGCCCGCCATACCCATAGCCAAAGATACCCTCGAAGTCCTTATCTATCTGGTCACATTTCTCCCGGGCTCTTTGAAGGGCAGCACAGTGTTTATAACGATACTCTGTGTAAAGTTCGCCCGGGAATGTGTAGCTGGAAAAGACCATGGGATTTTCCAGACAGAGCCTTAGGCGCTCACTCTGGTTCACTGGTGCTAAGAACCGATCCACTTCATCCTGCGTCGGTATTTCAACCCTCTGTGACTGGTAGGAAAGGTAAAACCCTTCGTAGCATACATTGACCGGGAGGAGAATCTCAGGATCTTCAGCAAGGCGATATGCCATTATCATGGAATCGAGGATTTCCTGGCAGGATTCTGCGTAAAACTGGATCCATCCTCCATCTTTCATCAGGATAGCGTCCTGTTGCCCGGCGATGACGCCATGGGGCGCAACCTGCTCCCTCATGGCGATGGCCATCACGATGGGAAGCCGGTTTCCTGCCGTAAACAGATAGGCATCATACATAAAGGAGAGCCCTTGAGAAGAGGTGGATGTAAAGGTCCTGCCTCCTGCCACGGAGGCGCCTATCAGGATGCTAAGTGCTGAGTTCTCCCCCTCAGGCTCTACCATTTCAGCATCCAAAAGACCATCTGCCACAAAACGACTCAGGGCCTCCCCCAATGAGGACTGTGGGGTTATGGGGAAACAGGAAATGACGTCCGGCTTGGACAATAGGACACCGTAAGCTGCAGCCAAGTTGCCTTCCAACACCCTGACCTGACGGCCTTCTTTGGTTTCCATGACTAATCCTCTTCCCTGACCAGCATAATGGCCTTTCCTGGACAAACCCTGGCACACACACCACAACCTTTACAGTAGTCCAGGTTGGCTGAGAAATATCCTTCTTTGATCTCACGGCACCCGGAAGGACAATAGATATAGCACCACCCGCATTCTCTGCACTTACTGACCTTCGTCACCGGTCTCTGAAATCTCCACTCTCCGGTTTTGGCATCTATCCTTTCTTCACAGCTGGCCCACGGGCCTTCGTAATCAGTTCTGAATCGCATGTTTATCCTCTATCAAAGGGAAGTAGTTTGACGCTTTCATATCCGCGTCTTGCGGCCTGAGTATTTCTCTTCAGGGCTTCCCCGTTAAAAGACATCTCTAGACAGGATATGACAGAGTCGAGTGAGACCCAGCCTGTTACCCTGGCTAGAGCTCCCAGCATGCAGGTGTTGCTAATGGGTCTCTTGATTTCCTCTAATGCTATACCTGTGGCATCGAGCATTCCAAGAAACTTTACCCTGCGCTCGTTCGAAAAATGGTCTTCTAATTCCTTTGCTGTATTCAGGATCAGTATGCCATCCCCCTTTAACCCTTCGATCGGGGCAGGGGATCTGGCAAAAGAGGGGTCTAATACAACTGAACAGTCTGGCTCATAAATCAGGTGGGTATCCCTTATGGGTTGGTCATCAAAGCGTATGGAAGCGGTTACGGGAGCCCCCCTGCGCTCAAAACCAAACATGGGGATGGAGGCAGCGTGCTTGCCCTCTATGACGAAGGCGTAAGCCAACATGCTGGCTCCCATAACAGCGCCTTGGCCTCCTCTTCCGTGGAACCTTATCTCTTTCAAAGAAGATCTCCTGAGTAATTATTAACTCTAGAATTGTCATTAGCTTGCAATAGGGTTTCCATGAGACATTCCCGCACAGGAGACTGTGTCGCAATTCGACAAAACTGTCATTCCGGGCGAGCCCAACCGTGTGGGGCGAGACCCGGAATCCAGGAAGCTCGCGGAAAATCAAAACATTCTGGATCCCGGCTCGCATCCCGCTCCACGGGACTTGGCCGGGATGACGAAATTCGACACAGACTCGCAACCTGGAATCCAGACATTTCCCTCACCGCCTATCAAGGAATCGGCTCCTTTAAACAGGTCATAATGTGTTCCTTTGACCTTTCCAGATGAAAGTGGATTGTCTCCTCCAATTTTTTCGAATCTTTAGACTGCAGCGCCTTGAATATTTGCTTGTGCTCTGCCGTAGCGCCCTTTGCCATCCTGGGAATGCGAAGGGCAATCATGCGATATCTCAGAAGATGGTCTCTAAGCGTTTGGCTGAATTGGATTAACCGCTTGTTTCGACCGGCCCCACAGAGAAGGTCATGGAATTCCGTATCAAAATTGATCATCTGATCTTTTAGGCCGCTTCTGATACTCTCCTCACTCTTTCTAATATTTGCCCCGATACTTTCTAGTTCTTCGGGAGTGATGTGCTCTAACGCCAGTTTGGCTGCGGCTTGCTCGATGGCGGTCCGGGCCTCAAAGATTTCCTGTAAATCGGTTTCAGATGTCTCGCCGACGATGTATCCTGCCCGTGGGATAGAGTAGATAAGTTCTTCAGAAGCGATTTTTTGTAGGGCCTCCCTAACGGGCGTCCTGCTGCTCTTCATTTTGGCAGCCAGGTCTAACTCAACCAGTCTCTCTCCAGCCGGAATTTCGCCTGTCAGGATAGCCATACGGATTTTTTCATAGATCCGATGGGTTACAGAGGGGGAATCATCTTTAAAACTCTTTGAAAGCTTCATGAAATAATTTCCAGGCAGATTCCTTTTTTTAAGGGTGAAGTGTCTATCACTGATAGACAAATGATATTCACTTAATATGCAACACAATGCATGTCAAGCTTTTTTAGAGAAATGTGTAGCCCTAGAAAGGTCTTTTGGGCGGGAAATTAATAAATGTCCACATCAGCAGTTTGCTGATGTGGCTGTCGGAAAACGCCCATCTGCCGTTCGGCAGGCCGTTCGACAGGCTCAGGGTCGATGCTGAGCAAGGTCGAAGCATCGAAGGGCCGTTCGACAAGCTCACGGTCCTGAGCAGGGTCGAAGGACTGCGTTACCCTTATCCCTCGTCACTGCGGCGTACTTCTATGTACGCCTCATTCCTCGGGATTTCGGAAGCCTTGCATATGGACATTTTCCATCAGCCTCTAAGACGCCGGTCTTTCGACAGTCTCGATGGCTTACTTTTCCTCTACGTACTCTCCAATTTTTCAGCAATATCCTTCCGTAGCTCAATTTTGGAGATCTTTCCCACGCTGGTGAGAGGAAGTTCATCAACCACTTCAAGCCGCTCCGGGAGTTTGAACTTGGCGATCTGCTTATTCATCAAGAATTCCTTGAGTTCCTCAAATTCAAGCGTTTTGCCTGGATGCAGGATGACATAAGCACAAGATTTCTCACCAAAAACAGGGTCTGGCATGGCCACAACTGCTGTGGTCAGGACACTGGGATGTCCCATGATGAGGGACTCCACCTCCTCAGCACTGATCTTTTCCCCACCCCGGTTGATCATATCCTTTTTTCGGCCCTCCACAATCAGGTTCCCTCTATCGTCCTGGATCACCATATCCCCGGTCTTGTAAAAGCCTTCTGGACCATAGGCCTCCCGGTTATGCTCCTCTGCATTGTAATAACCCCTAACGACTGTGGGTCCTCTTCCCCAGAGTTCCCCCATCTCCCCGACAGGGACTTCTACGCCATTATCATCCATGACTTTGAATTCGTCACCTGGCGTCAGTGGGCGTCCTTGGGTCTCCAGAATCACTTCTTCCAGATCATCCAACCGCGTGCAGGTGTGGAAGCCCTCTCCCATGCCGAAATTCTGCTGGATATTGAAACCCAGCTTCTCCTTTGCCCGGCGACCCAGCTCCACATTGACCCGGAAACCGCCCCCAGCGATGACCTGAACCGAGGATAGGTCATAGTGCGCCCCTTCAAGGGCGTTAAGCCAGTTGATGATCATGGTGGGAACACCGTTCATATAGGTAACCCTTTCCGCTTCCACCAGGGATAAGACGGTCTCGGGGTCAGGGTTCAGGGCCAAAACCGTTTTGCCCCCATAGTAGATGGTCCCATGGAGTCCTGGGGCGGTCAGAGAAAAGTTGTGCGCCACGGGGGCACTGGCGAGAAAGGCGCTGTATTGAGAATGCGCTACTCTGAAGGCACTGAACTTACAGCAGCATACGTAATCATTGTGCGTGTGGGGAATCACCTTTTGCCGCCCTGTGGTCCCCCCTGATAGCTGAAAAACGGCCACTTCTGTGGGTTCAGGGCGCAAGGAACGCAACTGATCCCTGGGATATTGATCCTCCACGGGCCGTTCAAGGAGCTCTGCTAAGGCCACGGTGCCTGAAGGGGCTTCTGTTCCAGCCACCATGACGCATCCCAGGGTAGGGGCCTGCGCTTGAACGTCCTTGGCGAGTTCCAGGTAGTTGAAATTCCGAAACTCTGAGGGGATCACATATCCTTTGGCCTCAGTGTGTTGCGCGATGTAGCCCACCTCGCTTAAACGGTGAGGCGGGAGAGACATCACGGGAATGGCACCGATCTTTTGTAAGGCGAAATAGATATATACGAACTCTGGGATATTGGGCATCTGAAGGATGACACGATCTAAAGGCTTCAGGCCGATGCGTAAGAGGTGAAAGGCCAGGCGGTCCACTTTTTTCCTTAAATCGGCATAGGTGTCACGAACCTCACCCAAAACAGGGGAGGTGCCCACCAGGGCCTCCCTTTTTGGGAAGTACCAGGCACTTCGGTCCAACATATCACCCAGTGTCACATTTTCCCAGTAACCCTGGGCCATATACCTTGCGGCAAATTCCTTTGGCCAAGGCGTACACCCTTTTAACACCTATTGCCTCCTTAAAGGATCCTTTATGCATTACTGGAGTGGTGGAGACCTGGAGACTGAAATTTCCTGCAGTCCAAAGGTCCTGCAACAGTCCAACACGCCAATTCTCCATGGTTCCCTGACTCCGTTTGCTTTTCACCTGAGCCTGTCATCATGCCAACTCTAATAGGAGACAAGACTGGGCAAGAAGGTGGCGATCTGTGGGAAAATGAAAAGTATAATCGTCAGGATGATCAGTCCAGCGAGGAAGGGCATGATTCCCCTGAAGATAGTCTCCAGGGGTATTTCCGGAGCTATCCCTTTGATGACAAAGACATTGACGCCCACGGGCGGCGTGATGACCCCCATCTCCCCAACTAGCACAACAATCACCCCGAACCAAATGGGATCAAAGTTCAGCTTTAACAC
>JASFEQ010000156.1:0-9220 GCA_050124735.1 Desulfobacteraceae bacterium
GGAAGAACACTGGTGGCTGTGCTTGAGAACTATCAGCAAAAAAATGGGAGCGTCGCCATACCCGAAAAGCTCAAACCTTATATGGGAGGAATGGAGTTCATCACCCAAACTCAAGAATGATCGTGCGTAGTAACAATCCCAATACCTGGAGGTATTACCAAAAGGGACTGAAAAAGAAGGCCCGGAGAAGATCTGCTGCAAATCGGGTAATGCTGCTCTTTGTCTATTTGGTATTGATGGGGGCTACTTACGCGGCCTCCTGGATATTGGCACATGGGGACCGATCGGAAGATGGCCCTCTCACCAGCGCGAAATGGGAAAATGCACTGCCCGAAAAGTTTGGCAAGCAGGACCTGCCACCCCTCTTAGGCGATCTGAATTTGGATGCGGTCCCAGCGACGCAGCATTATCCCCTCGATACCGGAGGGATGAGGCTTACTGTTGAAGTCCCCATTGATCCCGGTCTCCAGAAATATATTCACAATCTTCTTCGCCGCTCTCTCACGCATCAGGCCGCTGTGGTCGTGCTTAGGCCCAAAACGGGTCAGATTTTGGCCATGGCCGATTACAAGAAGGTTCCAGAGGGGGAGCGTGAAAATCTCTGTCTAAAGGCGGATTTTCCGGCTGCCAGCCTCTTCAAAATCGTATCCGCGGCTGCAGCCATAGAGGCGCGAGGATTTACGCCCAGCAAGACGGTCGTCTTTCGAGGCATGAAACACACGCTGTATAACAGCCAGTTGAGGCAGAAAGAAGGACGTTATAGTAGGAAGACCAGTTTCAGGAAGGCTTTTGCCGGATCCATCAATCCTGTTTTTGGGAAAATAGGCATCTATGATCTGGGCAGAAAATTCATGGCGGAATACGCCGATAGATTTCTCTTCAATCGAGAGATCCCTTTTGATCTACCTGTAGGGGTGAGCCGCATTCTCGTCCCGGTAGATGACTTTGGACTGGCTGAAATAGCCTCTGGATTCAATAAAAGGACGCGCATATCCCCGGTCCATGCCTCGTTGATCACCGCTGCGGCTGCCAACCATGGCATCATCATAGAGCCCTGGCTGGTCAGGAGGATTAAGGATGAATCGGGGGCGGTTCTTTATCGCGCCAGAATTTCAAGGTTGGGAAGGCCCATAGAGGAGGGTACAGCGAAGAAACTGAAGGTACTCATGAAAGAGACTGTGGTTTATGGGACATGCCGCAAAGCCTTCCTCCCACTGCGGCGGAAAAAACGATTTAAGGACATTGAATTAGGGGCCAAAACAGGCACTATAAATGACCCAAATGACCGTTATAAATATGATTGGGTGACAGCCTATGCCCTCCCCAAAGATGAGAGCAAGGGCATCTGTATCACCATTCTGGCCATCCATGGGAAAAAATTGGGGATCAGGGCGGCTGACTTGGCCAGGTACATCATTAGGCACCATTTCAGATCTTGAGAAATAGTCAAGCCTCTTGGCCCGTCATCCGCTTTGCCGCTTACTCGAGGGACGGGCTGGCGGGTGATCAGGTAAATGGGGCAATTTGTAGAAAGGACGTCTTATTATGTGTGGAATCGTATGCTATGTGGGCTCCAAAAAGGCCAAACCAATACTGATTGAAGGTTTAAAGCGCCTTGAGTACAGGGGTTACGACTCAGCGGGGTTGGCCGTACAGGATGGAAAACATATCGATTTTTACAGGGCCCTGGGAAAGATCATAGAACTGGAGAGAAAGATAAACGACCTGGATATTAAGGGGAAATCCGGTATCGCACACACCCGGTGGGCCACACACGGAGAACCGAGCGAGGAGAACGCCCATCCCCATCGGGATCAGGATGAGAATGTATTCGTCATACACAACGGTATTATCGAGAACTTCCATTATCTGAAGAAGAGGCTGGAGAAGTCTGGAATCACTTTTCGATCTGAGACAGATACAGAAGTGTTGGCTCACCTGATCTCTCTGAACTTTGATGGCAAACTGAATGAGGCGGTGAGGAAGACCATGTCTCAGGTGGAAGGGACCTTTGGGATGGCGGTCGTCCACAGACATTCACCGGGTGAATTGGTTGTGGCAAGAAGGGGAAGCCCATTGATTATTGGGGTGGCTGAAGATGGAAATTATGCAGCCTCTGATGTGGCAGCCATGGTGAGATATACGACAGAGGTGGTTCATCTTAATGATAACGAACTGGCCTTACTCACGGAAGAGGGTGTTTCCATCTCAACGGCCCAGGCCAAGGCCATTCAACGAGCCACTGAGACGGTGGAATGGCAACCTGAGGACGCTGAACTGAATGGCTTTCCCCATTTCATGCTGAAAGAGATATTTGAGCAACCAGAAACCATAAAGAATGCCATAAGGGGTAGACTGGAACCGGGAGAAGGGGTCCCCAAACTGGGCGGCATCACGCCCGTATGGGACAGCCTAAAAGAATGTCGACACCTGGTTATGGTGGCATGCGGCACATCCTATTATGCAGGATGTGTGGGCATGTATATTTTTGAAAAATTGACTGACGTTGACGTGGAAGTGGAACTTGCCTCAGAGTTTCGCTATAGAAAAATGAATTTTCCCCCCAACACATTTATTATAGCCCTCAGTCAGTCAGGAGAGACCGCTGATACCCTTGCCGCCATTAGAGAGGCCAAAAGAAAGGGGGCAAAACTCCTTGGGATCGTCAATGTGGTGGGCAGTTCCATTGCCCGGGAAACTGATGCTGGGATCTACAACCATGCCGGACCTGAAATTGGAGTGGCTTCAACGAAGATCTTTATTTCGCAATTGACCATCCTGACCCTGTTGGCGCTCCTGCTGGGCCGCCATCAAAATCTATCTCTCACCGATGGGGTGGAGGCCCTGAAGGCCCTATCAGCACTTCCGGATCAGGTAAAAAAGATCCTATCGAACGACAATCGTATCCAGGCCATTGCGCAGAAATACTATCGGCGTGATAACTGGCTTTTCCTGGGCAGAAAGTATGGCTATCCCATAGCCATGGAAGGGGCCCTGAAATTAAAGGAGATCTCTTATATACATGCAGAAGGATACGCGGCCGGAGAGATGAAGCATGGCCCTATTGCGCTCATAAACCCTGAAATGCCCACTGTGGCCATCGTTCCCAAGGATGCCATGTACGAGAAAATGATCAGCAATATCCAGGAAATCAAGAGCCGCAGGGGCCCGGTTATCGCTATAGCTAACGAGGGAGATGACAAGATAAAGGAGATGGCGGATGAGGTCATTGAGGTCCCTCCCACTTTGGACTACCTGAATCCCATATTGTGTGCCGTGCCGTGCCAGCTTCTGGCTTATCACTGCGCCCGGTTCCTTAACCGAGATATCGATAAACCAAGGAATCTGGCCAAAAGTGTCACTGTAGAGTAATAGTCAATAGCCACTTGCCTGCCCCGTGAAATGTTTACCCGGTGGAATACGATGGCCTATTACGCCAGAGGCAGGGCTATTTAACCGAGCGCTTTCAGCGCCTATTTCACCGGGGTCATTGGTCATTTGTAGCCTGGAATCGGGAGGTCTAAAACCCTTTGAAATAAAATCGAAGGCTTCTCTTCGTCAATGAAGAAAATTCTCCCAGAAAGCTTTCCATACGAAGGTGTTGAAACTTAAAGGATACAAATGACAAATGACTAATGACTAATGACAAACATCAAATGATTTCCTCACTCCCACCGAGAAGCGCTTTAATCCTCCGCTTAACAAAACTCACTGCCAAAATTTTCCTCTCACAAGTATTCATGATAAAAACGCGTGGCCAAGAGAATCTGCCAAATTCAAGTGGCTTTATCCTCCTGCCTAAACACCGGCGCTGGGAGGATATCCCCCTCTTAAGTCTTGCGACGCCTCGTCCTCTGTACTATGTGGCCAAATATGAACTTTTCCTGAATCCAATCTCCCGATGGTTTGTATCTTCACTGGGCGGGATACCACTAAACCGCTCACGGCCTCTGCAGAGCCGTCAATCTCTCAAGAACATGGTGGACCTCCTGGAAAAAGGGGAGGGGATCGTTATCTTTCCAGAAGGAACCTATTACAGAAGCAGGATGGGCCATGGCCACGCGGGCCTGGTCAGAATGATTCTATCTCGTTGCACGGTCCCTTTCATTCCGGTGGGAATCAACTATGCAGCAAAGCGTGCTCGCACGCTTGTGGAGATCAATTTCGGTAGCGCAATTTACGAAGGTGCATCGAATAGAGTGCAACCCTTGCTAGATCAGGTGATGAAAGAGATAGCCCGCCTTTCTGGCTTTTGAGACATTCGTCATTCGTCATTTGTCACTTGTCATTTGTTTGCGAAGGCTATCTGGCCAATGACAAATGACCAATGACACGGTTGAGGAGGAAAGCTGTCATGAGTGAACTGGAAAAGGTTTTCGAGATCATAGATGGTTACAGAGATGAGATTATTCATTTTCAGGCGGAACTCACGTCAAAAGTGGCCCTCGGACCAGAGAATGACGGCACAGGGGAGCACGAAAAAGCAAGCTACATGAAGAAGAGACTGGAAGAGCTGCAACCTGACCTCCTGGAAGAGATTAGGGCCCCGGATGAGAGGGCAGGAGAGGGTTACCGTCCCAACCTGTTGGCAAAATGGGAAACGAGGAAAGAAGGTTCTGCGGTATGGGCCCTTAGTCACATGGATGTGGTTCCGCCGGGAGACCTCTCCCTTTGGGAAAGTGACCCCTACGAGATTAGGGTAGACGGTGATAAGATCATAGGAAGGGGTGTGGAAGACAATCAGCACGGTATTATTAGTTCATATTTGGCCCTGAAGGCCATTCGGGACTCTGGGGTATCCTTGGGCAGGGCAGTGGGCCTGGTTATGGTGGCGGATGAAGAGACGGGGAGCAAATATGGGCTTGATTACCTCCTGAATAATCATGGCGATTTCTTCAACAACGATGATCTCATTGTTGTGCCGGATGGGGGCAACGACGACGGAACCATGATTGAGGTGGCAGAGAAATCCATGTTGTGGCTCAAGTTTACTGTCACCGGTCAACAATGTCATGCCAGTACGCCGGAGAAAGGGAAGAACAGCCTTTATGGTGCGGCCCGATTGATAGTGGCCCTTGACAGACTAAAAGCCGAATTTGGTCTAAAGGATGGACTCTATAGTCCTCCTTTGTCCACCTTTGAACCCACGAAAATGGAAGCAAATATCCCGAACATCAACACCATACCCGGCAGAGACGTTTTTCACATCGACTGTCGAATTCTACCCGAGTATGGGGTTGACGACATCCTGGCCGCTGCCAAACAAATCGCAGCCCAGGTGTCAAAAGAACTGGACCTTTCGATTCTCGTAGAACCAGTTTACCGGCAGGAGGCCGCAACGGCCACTCCGGCCGACTCACCCGTCGTGGAGGCCCTGGCCAGGGCCATAAAGGCGGTAAAGGGTCTTGAAGCAAAGCCAATGGGAATCGGCGGAGGGACGGTGGCCGCCTTTTTCCGAAAAGCGGGTCTTCCCGCGGCTGTATGGATGACCATGCCCAATACGCCCCACCAGCCGAACGAATATTGTCTTATCAAGAATATCATCTCGGATGCCAAGGTCTTTGCATGTCTTTATTTGGATCAATATGGGAGGGATCAGACAGGTGAAGACAAATGAGACCGCCCGGCCACATTCCTTGAGCCCCGTTGAAACCCGTTTGGAACCAACGCCTCGCCGCTTCGATACCCACCAGCTGTGCTGGAGTTATAGTTAAGCTTTGCTAGTGAAGTGAATGTTCACTTTAGGGCTCTGTAAAGGAACTGGGTTGTGTCTGAGTGGGGCCACGCCACTTTTCTCCCTCCGGGCCGTAGGCCCTACTGGCCGGAGGCAAGGCCATATCTATATTGTGAGGAGGAAGTGACCCCATATTTGAGGTTTAACGGGTGAGTTGCAGACTCCCAGAAGCTCAGTGCCACAAACCCCAAATACGGGGTCACGGCGATGCCCAGTGGAATTCTTTTTGAGATATGGCCTCTCGAAAAAGGGCGTACCCTCACTTCAAATCTCTGCAGGGTGTAATCAAAGCCGGGTCCTTTGAGGGGGGATTATTTACTGAGATCAGTGGTAGCTTTGAATGGATTGAATACCCATGGATTCAGCGAGCCATTTTTCGTTAATGCGAGCAGCCGCCCACGATAGTGTGAGGCTACTCACATTTTTCGATAGCCCCCTCCCGTCAAACGTCATGGCAAGCTTTAGTTTAGTGCACTCTGCAGGCATGGAAAGAATACGGTAGGCCGTGAAATATGGTTCCAGATCCTTTATGTTCGCCTTCAATTGAGCTAAACCCTGTTTGAGATTGCTTATTTGCTGCTGTAAATATGTCAAAGATTGTTGGCGGTTGTGCTTCCCGCTGACCGTGTTATCATTCGCCACAGTAGGCATCTCTACACCATTATCATAGGCATAGAAGAGGGCGCCATCCAGCGTATAGGCCTTTAAAGCCTCAATATCCTCGTCTGCCAACGCCTTCAATGTGTCGATAAGAAGAAGGGTGGGGTCAATGGATTCTTCCCATTCCATCCCCAGCGCCGAGAAGTCTGGCTGGAACAACTGATTCAGGTCGATGAGTAGGGCTCCGTAAGCAGGGCTTGTGCGTTGGATCTTCATATTTTCAATCTTCCATTGAGGGTCTGACGCACCCCGCCTGAATACCCATGTGGCATGATAAACATTATCTCTGCCCTCGTATGCGTGGTTTAAATCAAACCACATATCGAGAATCAACCTTTTTACATGTAAATGAGTGGTGGCTCGTTCCAGTTCTGGGTAGCTGGTTAGACGCATGAGTTCGTCACTGAGACTTGAGTCTTTTTCCGCCAGGAGACGTTGCCATACAGTTCGCCCTGTTATTTGAAAATTCTTTGAAAAAAGAGATTGAAAACGCTCAGCATCTTCCTCTTCAAGGGCCTCCTGCGCGCTTATCATAAGTGCAACGATCTCAGCTCCATCCTGTTCTTGAATGGCTTTTTTCGTTTCAGTGCCATTCCGACTGCAAGAAACCCATACGATGAACAAGGCGGATGCCATAATGAGGTGTATGCTTGGTCTCCAGCCAGCTTTTATGCCGTTCTTCTCATTTCTCGGATGGAAATCGCGAATCATTTTGCAGACTGCTCCCATCTATCCTACTCGATGGAGTCGTCGTAAATATTATCCCTTGCCTCTTGGGGAGTTCTTGGGCACACTTGGACCGTTGTCATTTGCCGAAATGAAACTTATTGCCCTAAACGGCACGGTGTCAATCGCCTGAAAGTCTTTGCGATAAAGTTTTAAGTAGTTTAAAATATTAAAGAAAAACCGCCCAAAAATCAAGTGGAAAGTGGGCCGGCCTTCCATCGTTATGAGTAATCGAAAATAATAGAGCGTGGTGACAGAGGTGAAGCTGAACAGAGTGAAAATTGATAAAATTAAGGCTTTTCTTGAGGGGGGTGTAGGGGAGGGCGTCTTTCCGGGAGCTGTGCTATTGGTCTCAACAAAGGGGCAGGTCCTTTTTATTGAAGAGGCTGGTTACCTTTCCTTGATACCAAACCCGATCCCCGTGGAAAAAGATACGATCTTTGATCTCGCCTCGCTGACAAAACCTCTGGCCACCACCTTGTGCCTCATGAAGTTGGTGGATGAGGGCAAGGTGGAGCTGGATCAGCCCCTTTCGCGGCTTATACCAACACCTGTCCCCTCGGACAAAAAAGATCTGACTCCCCGTCTGCTCCTTAGCCACAGCGCAGGCTTTACGGACTGGAAGCCCTTTTACTTGGATCTGATGGCGTATGAATCTGAACAGAGGAAGAGGATCCTGAGAGAGCAGATTCTTAGGGATCCACTGGCCTATTCCCCAGGCGAAGAATACCTTTATAGCGATCTGGGATTCATGATCCTGGAATGGATTATTGAAGAGATTACGGGGATGACCATGGGGCGATTTGTGGAGAAGAGCTTCTACCAACCCCTCTCGCTAGAACGCACCTTCCTAAGTACACATCCGCTTTCGCTGCCATTCAAGAGAGAGTTTTTTGCGGCCACTGAAGACTGCCCTTGGCGGAAGAAGATCGTCCAGGGAGAAGTGGATGACGAGAATGCCTGGGCATTGGGGGGGTATTCGGGCCATGCCGGACTGTTTGGGCCGGTCGAGGAAGTCTACGTGCTGGTTAACCTCTTGAGGGAGCATTACCTGGGGACGAGGGATGATTACTTGAAACCAGAAACAGTAAGGGCATTCTTCACTAGGCAAGATATGGTGAAGGGGAGTGACTGGTGCCTGGGCTGGGATTCACCCGCCGAGGAGAATTCAAGCGCCGGTAGATATTTCTCGAGAAACAGTGTGGGGCACACGGGGTTTACGGGGACTTCTGTGTGGATGGACCTTGACAGGGATATAGTCGTCATCCTGCTCACAAATCGCGTGCATCCCACCCGGGAAAATGAAAAGATCAAGACATTCAGACCGGCGCTCCACGACCTGATCATGGAAGAATTGGGTTTGGACTGAGTGCCTAAAGTGAGCTAAAGTGCCTAAAGTTAAAAGAACTGCTCTGCCGGGCCTGTAGGACCGTTTGCCCGTTTATGGAATCGATTCACAAACTGAATATGGGCTCGCCGGACAGCTGACTGACGGGATAACAGGCTAGGCGAGAACAAAGGACAAGTGACAAATGACAGGCGAGGTATTGCCATGGGAGAGATTAGGAGTACGCTCGATATTATCATGGAAAAGACCAAGGGTCTCACCATGTCTGATGAGGAGAAGAAGGCGTTCAAAGAGCTGGAAATGGCAGGGAAAATAAGGGGCCTTATCCAGAAGTACCTGGACGGTTCATTGGACATGGATAAGCTTAATGTGGAGATTGATGCCCTCGCAGAGAAAGATGAGGACATGGTGAAGCGGTTGATCAGAGAGGAATCCGTCTCTAGGATCGAGCTTGAAGGAAATAATGAGCCTCTCTTGAGAGTCCTCGGGGAGATCACCGGATCGGAAGCCGACTTCCTCCGTGAGGTCTTGAAGGAGTTCGAGAAAAGGCTTCAGAGGGAAAAAAACGTCCGTGAAAAGGAATTGATCAAAAGTTTAGACAAGAAGGGGATATCCGGATCAGCGGTTTTACCCAACATCAATGCGGATCCGGAATGGTCTCGCCATGTATCGGAAATGAGAAATGAGTTCCAGGAAAGGCTAACATCGTACAGGCAAAAAACATAACGATCAGCTGGCCCAAGATAGGGATG
>JASFEQ010000157.1:0-9165 GCA_050124735.1 Desulfobacteraceae bacterium
CTCATGTCATAGTTGTCGGTTTTGAGGAGCGCCTTGGACTGAAGGCGAAAGCGGAAGATCTCCAGAATCATTCGGTAAAAGGAGGGGCGCAGCAGGTTGCTGCGCTGGGCAAAGAGGCTATTGAGAGAGCTGGGGCTGTACTCCAGGCCGGTCTTCTCACAGGTGACGCTAAAGCTCATGGGCGATGGTTGCCATGAAACACCCAGGCGCCCCATGAGCTTGAGGAAGTTGGGATAGGTGATCTCGTTGAAAACAATGAACCCGGTATCCACAGGGTATGTGCGGCCGTCTTCTTCCACATCAACGGTGTGGGTATGGCCACCAATGTAATCGTTCGCTTCAAAAACGACCACATCATGCTCCTCGCAGAGGAGGTAAGCGGCGACCATACCGGAAATACCAGAACCTATAACGGCGATCTTCATAAGATGCGATCCTCAGAGATGACGCTTCCAAAAACGGGGAGATGAATCCCTGTCCTAAGGTGGCTCAATGTATCCGATTTGCGCCTCGGGCGCTTTCGGGAAGGGGCCGCATGTGCCGAACAATCCTCAACCATGACAAAACCTGGAGCAGGTAGTACGTGATGTCGATTTCCCACCAAAAGAATCCCTGCCGGGCGCAAATCGGGTAGTGGTGGTGGTTGTTGTGCCATCCCTCACCCAGGGTGATCAAGGCCAGTACGGGATTGTTGCGACTCGTATCAGACGTGTTGTACCGCCGGCTACCAATCATATGATCGAGGGAATTGATGGTGCAGGTGCCATGAAAGAGGACTGTGGTTGATACGATAAAGCCCCAGATCAGCATCTGGGGACCGTTGGTCTCCAGATGCGTGGCATAGGTGGCCAGCAGGTCCCCCAAAACATAGAGGGAAATGGCCAGCAGGATCGGAACGACGCTGTCGAAGCGATTTAACCACCGTAGCTCAGGGAATTTGGCCCAGTCGCGGACATACGCTGTCCTCGTGGGGAAGTTCTTTCGTGTGGTCAACCAAAGCAGATGGCTATAAAGGAAACCCTTTTGCAGCGGGGAATGCACATCCTCTTTCTGGTCGGAATAGCGATGGTGATGTCTATGGTGGGCTGCCCACCAGAGGGGCCCCCGCTGGGCTGAAGCGTTACCGAGGACGGCGAAAAGAAACTGCCAGAAACGATTGACCCTAAAGGCCTTGTGGGAAAAGTAGCGATGATAGAAGCCGGTAATGGCAAACATACGCACAACGTAGAGAAAAAGAGCCACAAGTATTGCCACCGGACTCCAACCCACCCAAATCAGGCCAAGGCACCCCAGATGTAGGACCACGAAAGGCAAAATTCGAAGCCAGTCCGTTCCAGTCCTCTGATTCTCTCGCAGCGCATCAAGACCTGCCTCCGAATCAAACCATCGGACGATGGACGCCACCATGTGAGAGTGTTTCAGTAAGTTATTCGTCGTGCCTGGCATGCGCGAAGGTCCCTTTTCGACCCTTTCTACCCATTTTCGTGTTCAAATCATCCGGAAATCCCCTCTTGAACCGTATACAGGCTTAAGGGAGCCAAATGTAAACATAAAGGGTTTTCTGTGAAAAACAATACATAAAAACCATAAAATGAGAAAAAATCTTCAAATTTAGGGCACCAAATTCTCGGGACGTTTCAAAGCGCGAGAAAGGGTTTTGAAATATGACGCTCGTATTGACACCAAGTCCTTTGCGTGTTTAAGTTAGTCACCACAAGAAATGAAATATGTAATACCCCCTGGTTGAAATCAGAGAGGTATGTTTTGAAAAGCCTGGACAGCGTGAGAAAGGATCTGAAAAAGCTTTTTAGCACTCAACCTCTGGCTGTGCTCTCCACACAGAATAAGGGGCAGCCCTATGGCAGCCTGGTGGCCTTTGCATCGAGTAAGGATCTGAAGGAACTTTACTTTGCCACAACCCGAGCCACCCGGAAATACGCAAATCTGTCCTCCGACCCCCGGGTGGCCATGCTCGTGGACAGCAGGTCCAATGAAGTCTCAGATTTCAGATGGGCCATGGCCGTAACCGCCACGGGTAAGGCGGAGGAGACGGAAGGTCAGGAGAAAGAGAAAGTATTAAAAACCTATCTGACAAAACATCCCCATCTAGAAGACTTCGTCTCTTCTCCCAGTTGTGCTCTGCTCAGAATTCGGGTGGAAAGATACTATGTGGCGACCCGTTTCCAGAACGTCATTGAAGTCCATGTGAAGCCATGAATCTCGTTCTTCCCCTCCCTAAAATAGATGACCAACACCGCATGCAAGTGGGCGGAAAAGGATTCGCTCTTGCGGAGATGGCAAAAAAGGGCCTTCTCGTACCCGAAGCCATCTGCGTCACGACAGGCGCGTACAATGAATATGTGAGAAAAACGGGCCTTCGGGATCAGATCATCCTGGAGCTCTATCGCAAAGCATTCGAGGATATGCGATGGGAAGAGATCTGGGACACCTCACTTCGGATCCGCAGCCTCTTCATAAAAACGCCCATGCCCCCTGATTTGCGGGCCAGGTTAGCCCCTGCAATCCAGTCAAAATTTCTGGGAAAGACGGTCTCGGTGAGATCTTCGGCGCCTGGCGAGGATTCATCCAAAACATCCTTCGCGGGTCTGCATGAATCCTTTGTCAATGTCTCTGGTGAAGAGGCCATACTGGATCATATCCGACTGGTCTGGGCCTCTTTGTGGTCTGACCGCGCCCTTTTGTATCGCCAAGAGCTGGGCTTGGATGTTGAGAAGAGCGCCATGGCTGTCATTATCCAAGAGATGGCGTTTGGTGAGCGATCCGGTGTCGTGTTCGGGAAAAGTCCTGTGGAGCCATCCCAGGCGGTCGTGGAAGCGGTTTATGGGCTGAACCAGGGCCTTGTGGACGGTACAGTGGAGCCGGACCGGTGGATTCTCAACAGAAAAACGGGGGGGATCATCTCCCATACCGCAGCGATCAGGGAGAAAGCCTTGAGCCCCGCCCCTGAGGGCGTTCGGGTGGAGCCCCTGGCAGCCGAATTAAGAAATAAACCCCCTTTGGAAATATCTGAGATTTCGGCGGTCTTTGGGCTTGCCATGAAGGCGGAGACCTTTTTTGGCTCCCCGCAGGATGTGGAGTGGACGTATAGGAAGGATATCTTGCATGCCCTCCAGGCGCGGCCCATTACGACCGGAACAACGACGGAAGATGAGGAGCGGCACTGGTATCTGAGCCTGCACCGAAGCTTTGATAACCTAAAAGAGCTCCGCAAAAAAATCGAGAAAGAATTGATTCCTGCCATGGAGGAAGAGGCTTCCCAATTGGCCCAACGGGGCATCTCAGGAATTTCTGATGTCCAGCTGGCCGATGAAATCGAGTACAGGCAAGGGATTCACGAGAGGTGGTTGGACATCTACAAGCAAGATTGTATTCCCTTTGCCCACGGCATGCGCCTTTTCGGTCAAGTCTACAATGATGTCATGCGTCCCAAGGATCCTTTTGAGTTCATGGACCTGCTTGTGGGAGCCAAGATGGTCAGCATTGAAAGGAACGAGATGTTGGAAGATCTGGCCTCATGGATTCGGCAGGAGCCTGAACTTGCCGCCTGTTTAAAAGGGAATAGGCTGGAGGAATGCGATGCGTCATTTCAAGAGGCCTTTGATGCGATGAGCAAGAGATTTGGGGACCTCACGTGGAGCGAGGGGCAATTTGGACAGTATTCCGGACAGGTAGTTGATTTTATAATTGAAATGGCCTCCCGGACACCAGAAAAGGAAACCCAAGAGAGGCAAAGCCACGAAAAGCGGCTAGAGGCATTCCTTTCCCATTTTGAGGGTGATCAGAGGTCCTACGCCATGGAAATGATTGATATTGCACGGGCCAGCTATCGTTTCAGGGATGACGACAACACCTATCTTGGCAAGATCGAGGGACACTTGCTTACTGCCTTGAATGAAGGCAGACGGCGAATTGGCTTTCGTTGCGGGATTGAAACAAGATTTCTTGAACCTGAGCACGTGGTCAGGGCCTTGAGAAATTGGGAAGAGGCCCTGGAGGTCTGTGACGTGCCCGAGCACGAACCGGTCGAGACCGGTTTGACTCTAAAGGCAAGACAGCTGGTGGGTCAGCCAGCGGGAGCGGGTATCGCCTTCGGAAAAGCGAGGGTCGTCCTGGATTCCTCAGACCTGTTCAATTTTAAGAGCGGCGAGATCTTGGTCTGTGATGCGGTGGATCCCAACATGACTTTTGTGGTCCCCCTTGCAGCAGGAATCGTGGAGAGAAGGGGGGGGATGCTGATTCACGGAGCGATCATCGCTCGGGAATACGGAATACCCTGCGTCACCGGGGTGGCAGATGCGGCAAACTTAATTAGGACGGGGGACAGGGTCACCGTGGATGGGCATCTGGGGATCGTGATTATCGGGGAGCCGAGCTTGAAGGATGCTGATGCTGCCTGAGGTGTGGAATGCGTGTCCGCGAGATCAGGGCATATCTCTTGGAGCAACCGGCTCAGCGGCCAAAAGGGCGTCCCGCAAAATTTGAAATGCGGTCTGGTCTTTCCCAAGCTGGCCTTTACTCCGCTTTTTCAGGGATACATACGGCATCCTGAGACGCGGATTCTTTTTCAACTTTTCCTGATGTCGGGCCAGAAAGGCCCAATATAGGGGCGTGATGGGACAATTCTTCTTCGGGTTAAAGGCACACGCAGCGCAATAGTCGCTCATCCTGTGGATATAGGCCGCCCCAGAAACATAGGGTTTTGTGATCATCATTTCCCCTAGCGCAAAGGTGCCCATACCTAGCACATTGGGCTCCACCACCCAGTCGTAGGCATCCGCGTAAGCGACCCAGAACCAGTCGGTCAGCTCTCGGGGCAAAACGTCCAAGAGCGCGGCCAGATTAGAGAGGATCATAAGTCGGCTGATGTGGTGGCTGTAGCCATCCTCCCAGACGGTGGAAACCACGTGATCCAGACAGGCCAATCCTGATTTCTCTCCCCAGTAGGCAGGTGGAAGCGGCGTCTCCCCGCCCAGAGCAGATGGCGCAGCCCCTCCGTCCAGGTTCTTGGGCGCCCCTTTGGATTTCCAGGGTTTTCCCGCCCAGAGATCATATCCTCCATCTCCGGGTGAAGGATAAATGGGGGGCGGGTTTGCTGGGAGGTTGCGAAAACCGTCTGTGGCAAGGTGGACATGCTTGACGAACTCACGCCACCCCAGGACCTGCCTGATGAAGCCTTCTCTACTGCCGAGGGGCAGATCCATGCTCAGCGCGTCCGAGAGGATCCTGGATGGCAGAAGGCGATGGATATTCATGAGGGCGGAAATTCGTGTATGAAACAGGCCCTTGGACCTTAGAGACATGGCGTCTTCAAAAGGACCAAAGGTGGGTAGGCATTCTCTTTTTGACCAGGCCCACAGTTTCTCCGCATCTGCCCGCGTTGCTGGGAGCGAATCCAGATCTAAACGGCCGGGATGGTGATCAAATTTCCTCTTAATAAGCTCCCCCACCTCATTCTTGATGGGATCTTTGGGAAAAGCAGGCAAATCTGGCGGCTCAGGTTTTCCCTTCCAGGGCAGCCTGTTTTCCCCATCAAAGCTGAATTTGCCACCCTCCGGCTTGTTATCGCGCATGAGAATCCCGGTATCACGTCGAACATATCGATAAAAGGCATCCATCCGCCAAGGAGGCCCTTTCTTGGCACTGGCTTGAAATTGCTCCGGGGAAGTGAGCCAGCCTTCGTGAGGCAAGAATTCCAGTGCCCCTTTATCCGCCATTTTCTGGAGATCTGCTCGGAGTTCCCTCTCGGCGGGGACCATGGCGCGCATGGGGCCCAATTCCTGAATTAAGGGCTTGAGGGCCTTGTGATAAGGGCCGCTAGTGACCACGTGTCTCACCGCGACGCCCCGGTGGGCCTGTTCCAGGGCAAAATGACGGAGATTGGCGAGGATCAAGGCCAGCTTCTGTTTGTGGTAGGGGCGACGTGCCGCCTTCCAGGAGTTCTCCACGAGCACAATGCCGAGATCCCTCGGGTCTTCCCTGGACAATGGCCCCATGTCATCTGAAACCTGGTCATAAGGGACGAAGAGCCAACGACGGCCTTTTTCTGGTGGCTGCCTTTTTTCCAATTCCTTTGTGAAAAGGCCCATTTTCAGACCTCCTTTTTTTGGACCTTGCCCACTCAGAGAGCCCTCTTGTACCACAAATTTTTCTATTGCTTCAAGACCCTGGCGTTGTTATGTTCTTTGTGTTTATAAGAGGATCGAGGTTGTGCACGTGGAAGAGCTTATCAAACTGGGAATTAGTACGTGTTTATTAGGGGAGAATGTCCGCTACGACGGCGGGCACAAATTGGACCGGTTCTTGACCGACACGCTTGGGCAATACGTGGAATATGTCCCCGTCTGTCCCGAAGTGGAGTGCGGGCTCCCTATCCCCAGGGAGTCGATGCACCTGGAGGGGAATCCGGATCGACCGCGGCTTGTGACCTCCCGGACCCATGAGGACAAGACAGAACAGATGGTTAAATGGGCGAAAAGGCGCGTTATGGAACTGGAAAAGGAAGATCTTTGCGGGTTCATTTTCAAGAGCAACTCCCCAAGCAGTGGCATGGAAAGGGTGAAGATCCGTAATGAAAAAGGCATGCCTGAGAAAAAGGGGGTAGGCCTTTTTGCCAAGATTTTCATGGAACATTTTCCCCTCATACCAGTAGAGGAGGAAGGGCGTCTTCACGATCCGAAATTGAGGGAAAACTTTATTGAGCGAATCTTCACAATGATGCGGTGGCGTGAGCTAGTCAGGAAGAAACGGAGTATGGGAAATCTCGTGGATTTTCATACTCGAAACAAACTCCTCATTCTCTCCCATAGTCCGAAACACTACAAAATGATGGGAAAGCTGGTGGCAGATGGGAAGGCGATGCCCATTGAGAAGCTTTACCAAGAGTATGAAAGCCTCCTCATGGCTGCCCTGAAGCTGAAGACGACCGCCAAGAAGAACAGCAATGTCTTGCAGCACATGATGGGATATTTCAAAAAGGATCTGTCCTCCGACGAAAAGCAGGAGATTCTCGAGATCATCAAGCAGTATCGAGAGGGCTACGTGCCACTGATTGTGCCCGTTACTTTGATGAACCACTATATACGGAAATACAAACAGGCATATATGAGCATGCAAACCTATCTCAACCCCCACCCCATAGCGCTGCAATTACGAAATCACGTCTAGGATTGGAGAATTGCAGAAATATTACAAAAATATTTGACACACATTAAATCAGCGTTATATTGTCAAAATCAGATTTGTAATAAACCTATAGAAAGGAGGAGTGGTCATGTCAGATGTGATCGAGGAACCCAAACACAAGCAAAGATTTGTATGGGTCAAGGACAAGGCGGGAAATGAATATGTGTGTCGTATTGAAGACCTCGAAAATCCAAAAAACGTTTCGGAAGAGGATCTGAAGAATTGTCTCGATGATGCGTCAAGAGGTATTGCTATTGGCGACTAAATCGGCCTGCGACTCCATTTAACTTTTCCCATTAAGACTATTTTATTTCATAAGCAAGAATTCGTGATGGGGTAATTGACAAGTCAGTTACCCCTTTTTATTATTCTGCCTATGCTGATTCTAGGGCTTAAGGCCCTTGCTCATTGGATGGATTGGGCATATGAGGGAAGTAAATCATGCCAGAAGATAAGAAACTACTGATGGTCACCATCTCCGGTCCGGACCGGCCCGGCATCACAGCCGCTCTCACTCAGGTCCTGTTGAAGCATGACGTGGAGATCGTGGATATTGAACAGGCATCGTTGCAGAAACTCTTGGGACTCTATTTTCTACTAGATTTGGGTGATGCAAGCGAATCCAAGGACAGCGTCATCAAGGATCTCCTGTTTGAAGCCAGCCAGCTTAATCTCAATTTGAATTTCAAGCTTTTTTCTCCGAGCGAACTGGAAGCGATCAGTCAGCGCAATCTTTATGTCCTTACCCACTTTGGAGGGACAAGGGCTCTGGCCGAGCTCTCCAAGATCCTCGCCGAGGAGAAAGCAAACATTGAGACTATCGCAAGTCTGAACCACCATGGCACCCGATCCGTGGAGATGGTCATTAACGTCAATGCGGCCCAAAATTTAAGCCGCCTAAAGCAGACAATCATGGTCAAAAGCCGCGAGCTTAACACGGACCTGGCCCTCCAAAAGATGGAGGCCTATCGCAAGAACAAGCGCCTGATATTCTTTGACATGGACAGCACGCTGGTGGACATGGAGATCATCGATGAGATGGCCAAAAGGGCGGATGTTCATCGGGAAGTGGCTCGAATCACAGAAAAGGCCATGCGGGGAGATTTTGACTTTGAGGAGTCTCTCATCCAGCGCGTTGCGTTGCTAAAGGGCCTGAGCGTGGCGGATATGACTGCAATCAGGGAAGACATACGTCTATCTGAAGGGGTGGAGGAGTTGGCCATCACACTCAAGTTCCTGGGTTATAAGATGGGTGTGGTCACCGGTGGGTTCCATTTCTTTGCAGATCACCTGAAGGAGAAGCTCGGTCTTGACTACGCCTATTCGAATCGCTTGGAATTGAAGAGAGGGGCTTTGACCGGACGGGTGGAAGGAAAAATCATAGACGCTGCCGAGAAAGCGCGGATTGTGAATCAGATCGCCTGTGACGAGGGAATCCTGCTTGATCAAACAGTGGTAGTGGGCGACGGCGCCAATGATGCCCTCATGCTGGGACAGGCCGGGTTGGGCATAGCCTACAATGCAAAAAAGGGACTGGATCGGGTGGCCAATGTGGCTCTTGGTAGAGCCCGCATGGCGCATATTTTCCATCTCTTAGGCATCACAGAAGAAGATATCCAAGAGGCAATGACCTGCAAGCCAGTATGAGGTGAACCCTGAAAGCAGGTTAAGTTAAAAAGATTACAGGAAAAAATAGAGCCAAATTCTCACGGTTTTAGCCCTAGGGAAAATAAAACTCGTATTACAATTCGAGAGAGGCGATCAACTCATGGAACCTCTGCAAATCAAGATCTACACGCTGAGTACCTGCAGCCATTGCAAAAGTACCAAGAAACTTCTGGGTGAGTTTGGGGTCTAATATGATTTCACAGACGTGGATTTACTGCATGGAGAGGAAAGGGCTGTCATATTGGACGATGTGAAAAAATTCAACCCACGATGTTCCTTTCCAACCATCATCAT
>JASFEQ010000158.1:0-9093 GCA_050124735.1 Desulfobacteraceae bacterium
CTCTGACCTCAGATTGGAGCAGGCTATGGAGGTTGGGGCCGAGGTGCTGGTGACTTCCTGCCCCTATTGCATCACCAATTTTGAGGATAGCAGGATAACCCTGGATGTGACCGAAAAGATAGAGGTTAAGGATATTACAGAAATCATCCAAGAAGCAATTTAGTGCCCAACCAGAAATGGCTATTTTGCCCAATATCTGCGTTATGCTCAAATTTTAATCCTCGAAATATTACCATATATCCCTGTGGTTAAAATTTTCGCAAGCCTTGATCTTGGACAAAATATCTCATTTCGGGGAGGACACTATTTAGAGTAAGTACGGCGAACCCGGACGCTACAGGCGCAAAAAAATCTGATGGGGTGATGGGACGTGGAAAAAGAACCAGTTCAAGAACAGTCAGTTCACAGTCAAGCGGACAGTCATTTTGGAGATGTTATGGTTGTGGGTGGTGGGATCAGCGGTATTCAGGCCGCTCTTGATCTTGCCGATACGGGTTTTAGGGTTTACCTGGTTGACAAATCACCGGCCATTGGCGGCAAGATGGCCCAGCTCGACAAGACCTTTCCCACCAATGACTGCTCCATGTGCATTGAATCTCCCAAGTTTATTGAATGCAGCAGGCATCCCAATATAGAGGTCCTGACCTATACTGAAGTGGAAAGGGTAGAAGGGGAAGCGGGAGACTTCAAGGTCACCCTGATAAAGAAGCCCAGATACATTAAAGAGGAGAAATGCACGGGTTGTACCACCTGTGTGGAGTACTGCCCGGTCAAGGTCCCTGATCCTTACAACCAAAACTTATCTTTGAATAAAGCCGTCCATATATACTTCTCTCAAGCCGTTCCTCTTGTCACTTACATTGACCCTGAGACCTGCCTTTACCTTCAAGGCGAGAAATGTACCATTTGCCGGGGAGTCTGTAAGCACAAAGCCATAGATCTTCGTCAAGAGGCGGAGAAGGTAGAGGTAGCGGTAGGGGCGATCGTTCTGTCTCCGGGCTATGAGATATTTGACCCCGGACTGAGAGGCGACTATGGCTACGGAAAGATGCAGAACGTGGTCACCAGTCTCGATTTTGAAAGGCTATTGAGTGCCACCGGGCCACACGAAGGTGAGATACGGCGCCCTTCTGACGAGAAGCATCCCCATAAAATAGCCTGGATTCACTGCGTGGGTTCCAGACAGGTTATAGAAGGAGGCAACAGCTATTGTTCAGCCGTATGCTGCACCTATACCCAGAAGCAGGTGATCTTGGCAAAAGACCACGACGCTGAGATGGAGGCTACCATATTCCATAACGATATTCGGTCATTTGGCAAGGATTTCGAGCGATACTACCAGAGAGCAGAGAACCTTCCCGGGGTTCGATTTATAAGAAGCTACGTATCCATAGGAAAGGAGATCCCGGAAACCAAGAATGTGACCATAAGATACTCCACTCCCGAGGAGGGCGTAAAGGAAGAAGAATTCGATATGGTGGTATTATCCGTTGGATTGAACCCTCCTGATCATGTGGAGGATCTGGCAGATAAGTTCGGAATCGAACTCAGTTCTCATGGATTCTGTAAGACCAATCCTGTTAATCCTATTGAGACCTCTCGGCCGGGAATTTTTGTGAGCGGCGCCTTCCAGGGTCCCATAGACATCCCCGAGTCGGTTATGACCGCCAGCGGGGCTGATGCCCTTTGTAGTCAACTCCTTGCCTACCGGCGAGGGAAGCTGACCAAAGAAAGGATGTATCCGCCGGAAAGGGATGTCTCAGAAGAGGAACCCAGGGTGGGGGTCTTTGTGTGTCATTGTGGAGCCAACATCGGAAGGGTAGTAGATGTTCCTTCGGTGGTTGAATATGCCTCCGCTTTGGACAATGTTGTCCACGCCCAAGAAAGCATCTTTGCATGTTCTACTGATAATGCCCAGGAAATCGCGGACACGATCCAGGAAAAAGGGCTCAATCGCGTGGTTGTGGCCGCCTGTACGCCCAGGACACATGAGCCGTTATTCCGGGACACGTGTCGTGAAGGGGGAATCAATCCATATTTCTTTGACATGGCTAATATCAGAGAACATTGCTCCTGGGTCCACTCGCGAGAAAAGGAAGATGCCACCCAAAAGGCAAAAGATATCGTTCGGATGTCGGTAGCTCGAACTGCCCTTTTAGAGCCTTTACAGGAATTTGAGCTGCCGGTGGACAAAAGGGGGTTAGTGGTGGGAGGAGGGCTGGCCGGAATGATCAGTGCTCTGAGCTTAGCTGAGCAGGGATTTGAGATTTACCTGGTGGAAAAGGATACAGACCTGGGGGGA
Organism: Desulfobacteraceae bacterium; assembly: GCA_050124735.1. GTDB lineage: Bacteria > Desulfobacterota > DSM-4660 > Desulfatiglandales > HGW-15 > JASFEQ01. Next base: position 2,303 of record JASFEQ010000158.1, read on the forward strand.
ATGGCAAGAAGAATCCATTACACCCTGGAGGGGATGGATGTTCAAGCATATTTGGATGATATGATACGCAAAGTTTACCAGCACCCCTCAATTCGCGTATCTACCGATGCTACCATCACTGAGGCTTCCGGTTATGTGGGAAATTTCATAACCAAGGTGGTGTCTGAAGGAAGGGCCAAAGAGATAAAGCATGGAATAACCATCATCGCTACGGGTGCTGAAGAATATAAACCCACCGAATACCTTTACGGGGAAGATGATAGGGTATTGACCCTGCTGGAGCTGGAGGAGCAAATCGCCAAAGGAGAAGAAAGGGTGATTAACGCCCAGAATCTGGTGATGATTCAATGTGTGGGTTGCAGGCAAGAAGACAGAAATTACTGCAGCCGCGTGTGCTGCGATCAGGCTATTAAGAACGCCTTGAAGCTGAAAGAGATAAATCCCGACATGGATATTACCATTCTCTTTCGGGATATGAGAACCTATGGGTTTAAAGAGGATTATTACCGGGAAGCCGCAGATAAAGATATAAAGTTCATCCGCTATGAGCCGGATGAAAAGCCCCAGGTGGAAACTGTTGAAGAGGAGGGTAAGCCCGTCTTAAGGGTTACCTTGCCAGATTATGTTTTAGGTCAGAAGCTTGCTATAGATGCCGATTACCTTGCTTTGGCTGCTGCCGTCATTCCTTCTGCCACAAGTCATGAAATATCCAAGCTATTCAAAGTCCCTTTGAACCCGGATGGTTTCTTCCAGGAAGCCCATGTGAAATTAAGACCTGTTGACTTTGCCGCAGATGGCGTTTTTCTGTGTGGCATGGCCCACTATCCCAAACATATATCGGAAACGATTAGCCAGGCTTACGGAGCTGCCGGACGGGCCGTAACCATTCTCACCAAGGATTCAGTCGTCGCCTCCGGGGCTATTTGCGAGGTCAATGAGAGCGAGTGTGTATCGTGTGGAGCATGTATTTCAGTGTGTAACTATGGCGCTATAGAGTTTCATGACACCCCACAAGGCAGAAAGGCCAGGGTTAATCCTATCCTCTGTAAGGGAGACGGTCTCTGTAACTCAAGGTGCCCAACAGGGGCTATTTTTCTAAAGCACTATACCGATGAAGAGATCTTTTGCCAAATTGATGCGTCGGTTCCAGACGAAGAGATCATACAACAAATTGATGCGGCGGTTGGAGATGTGTAAAAACATCCATCCAGAAACAACCAATTTCTGGATGGAGCTTTCAGCGGTCAGCAATCAGAGAAAAACCGCTTTTAATGGCTTTCGCTGACGGCTGAATGCTGATAGCTGATAGCGCGAATCCAAAAACGGTAGTTTATGGATGAGCATGAATTAGGAGTGAGCAAAGAATGGGTACAGGATTTGAGTTTAAACCAAGGATCTTAGGGTTCTTATGCAATTGGTGTTGCTACGCAGGGGCGGACCTTGCCGGCGTTTCTCGTCATCAATACCCCCCTAATATAAGGGTGATCAGGGTGATGTGCACCGGCAGAGTCGACCTGGCATTTATCCTCCGAGCTTTCTCAAATGGAACAGACGGGGTATTTATCGGCGGTTGTTGGCCCGGCGAATGCCATTATATCACTGAGGGAAACTACTTTGCATTAAGTAATGTGCATATATGCAGAAGATTACTGGAGCACATAGGGGTGAACCCCGAAAGGTTAAGGCTTGAATGGGTATCTGCCTCTGAAGGAAGCCGTTTCGCAGAAGTTATGAATGACTTTTCCAAGGAGGTGAAGGAGTTGGGATCCCTTGGTAAAGGCGAAGGAATAGACGAAAATGGATTAAAGCTCAAACTTGAAGCTGTTAAGAATTTGATCCCCTACATTAAGCTGGTGGAAAGGGAGAGGTTGAGAGTCCCTTTTAAATCGGAAGAAGAGTGTAATAGATTTTTCACCAGTGACGAGGTGGATAGGTTATTTCAAGAATTAATTATAGATAAATTGAAGATTAGCCAAATTATGGCTCTCCTGCGAGAAAGGCCCCTTTCCACCGGAGAAATCTCTGAGATTCTAGGTGTAGACCCGTCTGAAGTATCAAGATACATGAATAGTACATCAAGGCAAGGATTAGTCAATTTTGATATAAGCCAGAAGCGCTTTGTTCCTGCATAAGGCGAGAGAGCTGGAACAAGATTAGGACAAAGAGAGAGGAAGGTTAGGGCAGCGGCTATGGATAATCGTAAAATCGATAAGATTATAGATAAATATCCGGGCGATCCCAGTTCACTCATCCAGGTACTGCTGGAGATTCAGAACGAAAATCGCTGGCTTCCTAAGGAGGCATTAGAGAAGGTCAGCAAGAAATTAAAAGTGCCTTTAAACCGGATACAGCACATCGTGACCTTTTATAAGGCCTTCAGTGTAGTGCCTAAGGGACGCCATGAAATTCACGTATGTACGGGCACTGCCTGTCATGTTCGTGGTGCACCCCGTGTCCTGGGCAAAATTCAAGACCTGACTGGACTCAAACCTGGCCTAACGGACCAGGATTTAAAGTTCAGCCTGGAGACGGTCAGCTGCGTCGGCTGCTGCGCTTTAGGGCCGGTGATGGTCATCGATGGGGAATATCATGGCAAGATGGCACCGGCCAAATCAGAAGATGTGTTGAAGAACTATGAGTAGGGAAAGATTATGCCAAGGATAAATTCACCTGCTGAATTGGAGCAATTCAGAAAGGACATCATATCAAAAAAGGATCCAAATAAGCCTTGCATTGCTGTATGTACTGGAACGGGTTGCCTCGCTCTGGGCGCAGCAAATGTGGTTGCCGCCTTAAAGGAGGAGATTAAAAAACAGGGACTGGAAACTAAAGTGGATGTGAGGGAAACAGGCTGCCCTGGCTTCTGTGAGAGAGGCCCCCTCATTGTGATTTATCCTGAGGAGATATGTTATCTTCAGGTGCAGCCGGATGATGCACAAGAGATCGTTTCTCAGACCATAGTTGCCAAGAAGGTCATGGATAGGCTCCTTTATGTGGATCCCATCGCCGATGAGAAGATAGTCCATGAATCTGAGATACCATTCTACAAGAATCAGACGCGGCACCTTATCGGCAATAATATCAAGCTCGACCCTAAAAGCATTGATACCTATCTCGCAGTGGGCGGTTATTCTGCTTTGGATAAAGCCCTTTTTCAGGAGACTCCTGAGCAAGTGGTGGAGCTGGTAAAAAATTCTAAGCTGAGAGGACGGGGTGGTGCCGGATTTCCTGCAGGGATAAAGTGGGAATTTGCTCGCAAGCGTCCTGATAAGACGAAGTATGTGATCGTCAACGCCGATGAGGGAGACCCGGGGGCCTTTATGGACAGGGCCCTATTGGAAGGGAACCCTTTCTCAGTCCTTGAAGGGTTGACCATCGGAGCTTATGCCATCGGCGCCCACGAGGGCTATATTTACGTTCGGCAGGAATACCCCTTAGCCGTAGAAAATGTGACCCTCGCGATCAAGCAGGCTGAGGAGTATGGTTTTCTTGGGAAGAATATCCTTGGCTCAGGCCTTGATTTCACTGTTGAAGTGCATCGGGGAGCCGGGGCTTTTGTTTGCGGCGAGGAAACGGCTCTCCTCATGTCTCTGGAGGGCAAGGCAGGCGAGCCAAGACCCAGGCCGCCATATCCAGCCGTAAAAGGGCTCTATGGCAAGCCGACAAATATAAACAATGTGGAGACATGGGCCAATGTGCCCTTGATCATTAACAACGGGGCTGAGTACCTTACCTCAATAGGCACTGAGGGAAGCAAAGGAACCAAGATATTTTCATTGGTTGGTAAGGTGAATAATACCGGCCTCGTGGAAGTCCCCATGGGTATTACCCTGAGAGATATTATCTATGAGGTGGGCGGTGGCGTCCCCGGAGGCAAGAAGTTCAAGGCCGTGCAGACGGGTGGTCCATCAGGAGGATGTATCCCTGAAGAATACCTGGATATAGAAGTGGACTTTGACGAACTGGCCAAAGTGGGCGCAATCATGGGTTCAGGTGGTATGATCGTGATGGATGAAGACACCTGTATGGTTGATGTGGCCAAGTACTTCCTTACGTTCCTTTCTGGTGAATCGTGTGGCAAATGCTCCCCATGCCGTGAAGGCATCAGGCAGATGCTTAAGATACTGACCAAGATCAGTGAAGGAAAGGGAAGAGAGGGCGACATCGAACTTTTGGAGGAGCTCTCCGAGGCAACCAGAGATGCCTCACTTTGTGCCCTAGGTGGGAGTGCCCCCAACTCGGTGCTGTCTATACTGAGATATTTTCGCCATGAATGCGAAGACCACATCCTTGAAAAGCGATGCGAGGCAGGCGTCTGCTCAGACCTTTTCAAGGCCAAATGCATCAATGCCTGTCCCATCGGCCAGGATGTCCCGGGCTACCTCTCTCTGGTGGCAGAGGGCCGTTATGAGGAGGCCATCTCGCTCATCTATCAGGCAAACCCCCTCCCGGGAGTCTGTGGCCGGGTCTGTACCCATCCGTGCACAGCGGTCTGCGTCAGGGGACAAACCGATGAGCCATTGAACATTGCAAAGATCAAGCGATTTGCCGCTGATATGGCCAGGAAAAAGGGCTTCACCGTCAAACTTGAAAAAGGTGAGGCAAAGGAAGAAAAGGTGGCCATTATTGGCGGTGGACCCGGTGGTCTGGCCGCAGCGTACCATCTGGCGTTGATGGGATATCAACCCACCATATTTGAGGAACTCCCGCAACTAGGCGGCATGCTTCGTTACGGGATCCCCGCCTATCGTCTCCCCAGGGATATCCTGGATCAAGAGATCGACTTCATTCTAAGCGCAGGCGTTGAAGTCAAAACCAATACCAGGGTGGGGCGCGAGGTTTCCATGGAGCAACTCCAAAAAGACTACGATGCCATATTCGTGGCCGTCGGCGCTCACAAGAGTCTGCGCACCCGAATTCCCGGGGACGACCTGCCCGGTGTCAGAGGGGGTGCCGAGTTCTTAAGAGAGGTGGAATTGGGAACCGCTCCGGACCCAGGGAAAAAGGTTGCCGTGATCGGAGGCGGCGATGTGGCTATCGATGTAGCCAGAATCTGCCGGAGGATGGGGGCAGAAGTGACCATTGCTTACAGACGTGAAAGGAAAGACATGCCCGCCTACGAAGAGGAGATTGCGGACGCCCTTGCAGAGGACATCCAACTCAAGGAACTTGTGGCGCCCAAGTCCATCAGTCAGGTCAACGGCAGGTTGGCCCTTGAGCTGGATGAATGCGAGCTGAAGGATTTCGATCGAAGCGGCAGGCGAAGGCCGGTCCCCATCGATGGATGCGTGATCAGTCAGGAATATGACACCATCTTTTCCGCCATTGGGCAGTCTCCGGATCTTGACTTCACCGAATCGCTCGCCACTAGAGAGAACACCATCACCGTAGACCGTCATTCCCTGCTTACCAGTATCCCTGGTATCTTTGCAGGCGGAGATGCGGTCACCGGTCCGGCGCGGGTCGTGGACGCCCTGGCACACGGGAAACGGGCCGCGGTGGAGATAGACAAATACCTGGCCAAGAAGAGGGGCGGGAGACCCCATGAGGAACGTCTGGAAACGATCAACGTGACCATGACAGTGCCCGAAGAGGTGATCGAACAGGCAATGGCAGAAATGCCCAAGCTAGATCCCAAAGAGCGAATCAAGGATTTCGCTGCAGAAGTGGAGATCGGGTTTGATGAGGAAACAGCCAAGAAGGAATGCGCACGCTGTCTCAGGTGTGATGTGAAGGAAGAAAGCATATAATCAAAGAGAGTAAAGAGAAATGAGTAAAATCCTTTTGCAGATTGATGGAAGAGAAGTTGAGGCAAAGGAAGGAATGACCATCCTGGAGGCAGCCCGGAGTGTGGAGATATTTATTCCCACACTTTGTCACCACGAGAAATTAGAGCCTTATGGGGCTTGCCGAATCTGCGTCGTGGAAGTAGATGCTCGCGGTAGGACAAATCTCGTTGCTGCTTGCCTTCACCCGGTAGAACAAGATTTGGTCGTAAGAACCAGGTCTGAGAAGGTGGATAAAACTCGCAAAATTCTTTTAGAGCAATTTCTGGCCCATGCTCCGGATGCCGAGGTATTGCAGGATTTGGCTCAAGAGTATGGAGCGGACAAAAACCGTTTTGAAAAAGAGGCCTCGTTTTGCATTCTTTGCGGTCTATGCGTAAGATATTGTACTGAAGTCAAAAAGAAGAATGCTGTCGGATTTTTTGACAGAGGCACAAGTCGGGAGATAAGTTTTATTCCGGAGATAGCCTCCAAGGAGTGCTGGAACTGCAAGGAATGCTTTCCGCTCTGCCCCACATCGTATCTGCAGGCAGCTTACCATTTGACCGAAGCGCTTGCGTTTCCCTCACCTTCTTTCGAACCCGCGTCAGGGGAATAGGCGACAATTAATAGGCTTTCAGGAGGGCATGAAAATACGGGTTCATCTTTTCCGTCAGCAGTTTTTCCGGTAAATCCTCAGTACTGCGACTATAGATCATTTGGCTGGAAACGTTGAACTTGGGCTTCTCTTTCCAATCAATACACTTGCCTCTTTAAGCGTTCTTCGTATAAGTGCTTCTCTGCCCTCTTCATTCTTGATCACCCTGACCACTGGTCCCAACGGCCGCCATTGCTGCATAGAGCTATTCTTGAAAAGGGCGATGGTGGGCGTTCCGAGCATGGCGGCTAGGTGTGTGATTCCACTGTCATGGCCTACATAGAGAGGTGCCTGATTTAGGATCGATTGGAGTTGTTCCAGTTCAGGAGCAAAGAGGATTTCTGAGCGCGCGCCATCTAATCTGCTTG
>JASFEQ010000159.1:0-9083 GCA_050124735.1 Desulfobacteraceae bacterium
GGCGGAAACCGCTCGGCCTCGAGCAGTTCGACCTTGAACTCACTGCCGAAAGGCTCACGGCCGAGAGGCAATCTCATGTTTTTCGCTCTCATCCCCAACTTTCCAGCATTCCAACGTTTTAACATTCCATGACAGCCCTATTTCATTGTCTTCTGCCATACCTTCAAAGCTTCCTCGTATGTGACTACCTGGCCGCCAAATCCCTTAGCGAATTTTTCGGCGTCTGTCCTTCTTTTGAACGCAATAAATCCTGGTGCCATGTCGGTAATGACACTACTCTTGTACACATAAAAGCCTTTCTTCACATCAAAGGGACGGTTGCTAAGAAGATCAGCAGCTATAGCTGATTTCCATTTATCCTTGAAGCGCAGGTGCAAGGTCAGTCCGCACTGAACACCGCAGGTGGTATATTTTTTGCCGTCTGTGGTCTCCACCACATAGCGGGTATGAGGATATTTGGACACATCCATGCCACATACAATGCACCTCTCAATGCCACCCGCCCAAGCTGAGGATACAGATAGCACAAGAAAGGTCACCGAGATTATCCACAAGAGAAAGTAATATCTGTTATTTTTCATAGCGTCCTCGAAACATAGATACAAGTTGTTTGTATGGCTCAAGCTATTGATATTTTCCTCAACTTACCCCGAAACCCCTCGGTAAAAGAGGCGATCAGAAACCGGATACTGGTTCATTATGCCGGATGAAACTACGATTCGATTGGTTCCTGCGGGTCTAATTTCCATGAAGCTTGCTTCGATTCTGTCATTCCCGCGGAAGCGGGAATGTAGATTCTGGATACCTCACAGCATCCTCGGGAGCAAGTATCCGGTATCCGGCATCAGTATCGGCCTTACTTAGGTCTCTGCGTCCACACGTATATGGTAATCGCGTGAAGTTCCTTCTCCGTGATCTTTCCTTGGTATCCTTCCATTTTGTGAGAGCCACCTAAGATCAGTTTCTTAATCTTCACACGACTATCCATGCTACTTGCAAACTCGCTGGTATTCCATGCCACAGCCCTACCGCCTGCTCCACCTTCTCCATGGCATTTGTAGCATCCGTGTTTTCCGGCCAATTTCTTTCCCATGGCTGACATCTTGGCCTTCTTCTTTTTTATCAAGGCCATGTCTTCCCCCCTACCCTCGATGGCACGTTCGAGGGCATCATCCAGGGTTCCAAGGGTTCCTCCGTGTTCTTTTTGATAGCTTTTTGCCACATCGTGGGAAGCAAATGCCAATTTGCTTACGGGAGTCATGGTTCCGGGAAGGTCGCTACCAATGAGAAAATAGGCCCTATGTGCATTGATAAGTGTCTTCATGTGGTAGTCTGCAACCTCCCACAGGTCGATTTCCGTTGGCCTCTTTTGATATACTTTGGATGCGCAATGGATACTGCAATATCCTGTCGTTTTTCCGTCCGAAAAAGTTAACCAGTGACTTGTCTTCCAGAACATCTTCAGGTTCATGCTACAGAGGGGACACCATCCTTGCTCCTCAGCCTGAACAGAAGAGAAAAACAAGAAGGCTGATATCAAAACAAAACACCATGTAATAAGCTTTCTCATGGCTCATACCTCCTAAGCTTATAAATTGAAAATGCGCATCTATTGCCCCAAATGATAGAACCGGTTGCAGAATGGCCGACCGTAATCAGGAAAAGGTCTTAGGAGGTTTATCTGGGGGACTTGAGTAGCCCCTACTGAGTTGATTGAAACTCTTTTTAGATACAAATGGTAGATTTAGACTGACAATTAAAACCGGATTGCTTGACAGGCAAAGAGGCGTTTGAGAGGGCGGCAAAATGAGACCTGTGTTATCGGGAGAATAAGGCGTGTATTCCACCAGCTTCACGCGTCTCTTTGGCCGAACTTTCAAGGGATTATTGACAAACTTACCCTGATACTGCTGGGCATGCAGTTCGGCGGACTTCTCGTGGGAAAAGGCATGTATTCTATTTCCAATGTGTGGCGTGGTAATCACATTACTCTCCACATAATAGGCCAGCTCCGCCCTTATCTTTTTCCCGGTCACTTCATCGGTAACCCAGATAGATGAGGACAGCTCAGCATTTTCTGTCAACCAAATCTGTGCACTGAGAATGCACGAAAAATTGTAGGGTGTCTCATCTTTCCCTATGATTGTGACTTCGTACAGGGGATCTAACTGAGTACCATCCAGAGAGCACCTTTGTGACGACGAATGGCGTTGGATAACAACAACCAGAGTGGACATGATTGCCGCAATGACGAGGGCAGCGATTAGAACAGATCTTCTCATCTCTTGCGTCCGTGGTTATTTCTTCTCAACCCGATTGCTTGCCCGGGCCAATTCAATATTTTCCAAAATAACGGCTTCATGAAGTAAACGCATTATTTATGCCAAAGCATGGAGCAGTTTGGGACTAAACATAACCTTTTGATTTACATATGGTTATTGAAGCACTGGTGCAAAGTTGTGCTTCAGGTAAAGCGCATTAATTTTGCATAAATGCAACATCTGGATGAGCTATACCTTTGCATTTCTGGAATAGCCTCATGTCTTCATGGCCTCCGATGGGGGAACAATAGCTGTTCTCCATGTGGAATAGATACTCCCAACCATTGTCAAGATCACGGCCATCATGATGCTTAGGACAAAGGGGATGGGAAAGATCCTTGATGGTATTGGAAAGGATATCATGATGCCCAAATTGGCTATGAAGAATTTCGAAATGGCAGCTCCATTGAAGATGTGTATCCACCCGGTTGCGGTCAGGACAATACAGGGCACACTGATAAGGCCTAGGATAAGGTTCTCCAGGGCAATCATCTCCAGGACCTCCGGTGTCTGCCAGCCTAAGGCCTTCATAACACCGATCTCCCGTCTCCTTTCAGACTGACCGAATCCTGAGATGACGCCTAAGGCTGGGATGCCAAGGGCCAAGACAAGGCAGTAGAAACCAGCAAAGACCCCCGCCTTTATGTTGAAACCCCTCTTGGAGTAACGATCGATGAGGTCCTTGGTCTGCACCCTTAGAGGGGGCCGCCCGCTCTCTTCTTCTGAGATCTGAATGATGATGTCCACAATCTGTTCATATCCGGGCCTTGTATAGACCAAAAAGTCTGTAGCCTCACCCCTTATTCCAAATAAGTCGGAGGCGTCCTTGAAGTTCATCACCAGGAGGTCTGCGTTCCAGATGTTAAAGGGGGAATGAAATAGACCAACGATCCGGAAGTCCTGATGGGGACTTCTCTTTATGGTGAATTCACTTCCAAGCTTCAGGTTAAGATACTCTGCCGCCTTCCATCCAAGGATAACCTCTCCCTTTGCCTTGGGCGGTCTCCCTTTAATAATCTGAACAGAAGATGGAGCGGGTTGGGAGGATATGCCAAGAACAGCCATAAACTTGCCCTTCACATAAGTACGGCCGGTGACTCGAGGGACGACTTTGGTCACACCCTGAATCCCGCGTAGCTTTGCCATCATATCCAGCTCTATGGGCGCATTGCTTCCGTAGTTATCCCTTGCCACATAGACATCACAGCCTTCTTCTAGAATGCTCGCGAATTGTGACTTAATGCCTTCGCAGATGGCTATAGCTGCGACAAAGGGACAAAGGATGGCAGTCAAGCAGAGGATGACGACGATACTGCGGACAGGATTCCTCAAAAGGCATTTTATGGCATTGAAAAAAAGGGCTTTATGCTTGCTGAAAACGGGGGCGGGTTCTCGGTTTGGCAAATTACCAGCATGAATGGGAGGATTTTTGGTCATGGATGTTTCCAGATATGCGCTCTAACCCAGCCATCGTTTGCGCCTCTTATAATGCTTTACGTCCCGGTAACTCTTTCTCTCAGAGAGGGCGCCAAAACCGAGGTAGAACTCTTTCACGTCTTCATTTTCTTTCAGATCAGCGGCAGTTCCGTCCAACACAACTCTACCATTTTCCATGACGCAACCATAACTAGCCACATCTAATGCGGCGATGGCATTTTGCTCCACAAGTAGAATGGCTGTTTTTTCCTCCTCATTGATCTGTCTGATGATCTTGAAGATCTCCCGGACGAGGAGGGGCGCCAGGCCCAGAGAAGGTTCATCCAGGAGCATAAGCTTGGGATGAGCCATCAAGGCCCTGCTGATCATCATCATTTGCTGTTCACCACCGGACACATATCCGCTTTTCTGGTTCCTGAGAGCTTTCAGCACGGGGAAATAGGTATACATCCTCTCTAGATCGTTTTTCGAGCCTGACCGGTCCTTAAGGATGAATGTAGCCACCTCGAGATTCTCCTCCACCGTTAGTTGCTCCAACACCCGCCGTCCTTCCAGGACCTGAACAATGCCCAAGCGAGCAACATCTTCTGGACCCATCCGATCTATCCTCTGGCCATTGAAATGAATATCACCATGGCTGACCTTTCCCACCTCTGTTTTCAACAGCCCTGATATAGCCTTGAGTGTGGTTGTCTTTCCCGCGCCATTTGCGCCCAGCAAAGTAACAACTTGTTCCGCCTCGACGCCGAAGGACAAGCCTCTTAGTACCAGGATGACGTCGTGATAAACCACCTCGATATTATTCACACTCAGCATAACGACCCACTTGCCTGAGGCTAAGCCTCAATTGGAGTCTTGGATCGGTGGAGTACTGAAATGATAGACCTAAAGGAATGAAAATCACTTTCTCAGTTACCTATTTTCAATACCCCAGTGCTCCAACACGCCATTACTCCATGGTATGGATGTTCAGCGATGTCTTTAATGTCCCTTTCTTGCCATCCTGGTAGGTGATCTCGGCCTCCACCTCTATCTCGTCTTTCCCCGCGTATAGGGCTTCGATCAACTCGCTGTATCTCTTCTCTAAGGACTCTCTCTTTAGCTTACGTGTCCGTGTCAAGTCCGCCTCATCCGGATCAAACTCCTTATGCAAGAGCGCATACCTTCTTACTCTTGCTATCTCTGGCAAGGCCTTATTTACCCTCTCCACGTCGGCCCGAATCAATTGAGCCACTTCCTCTTTTTGGGAGAGATCGGTAAAAGTGGTGTAAGGAATGCGATTAATCTCTGCCCATCTTCCCACGTTCTCAAAGTCGATGATGACGATGGCCGTCACATAATCCCTGGTCTTATCACCCACGGACATGGCGTCCTTAATATAGGTGCTATACCTAAGACCGCCCTCTATATATTGAGGGGCATACTTGTCCCCTGATTTTAGTTCACCAAGCTCTGATACTCTATCCATAAAAATGATGTGGCCATGATCGTCCATGTTCCCCGCGTCACCGCTGTACCACCATCCGTCTCTCAGGACCTTGGAGGTTTCCTCCGGGTTCTTGTAATATTTGGAGAAGGCGTAATCGCTCTTAATTAAGATCTCTCCTTCATCTGAGATCTTTACATCGACTCCCGGCAGGGGAGGTCCTACGGTCCCGACGCGGATATCATCTTCTAAGTGGCCAGAGATCATGCCTCCCTCGGAACTACCATAGACTTGCCTGAGCTTGACCCCCAGAGCCGCGATGAATTTAAAGGTATCTTCTCCTAAGACAGAGCCTGCTGTCGCAGCAAATTTGGCGTTGCTCAATCCAATACGGTCTCGAATTTGCCGCAAAAGGCATAGGTCTGCAAGGGCATATAAAAGCCTGAGCCTGAGCGGCACTTCCTTCCCCTTTAACTTCAGATCTGCCACTTTCAAGGCAGTGGGCATGAAGATGTTGTACACCCCCTTCTCGATTGCGCCCGCTTCAGCGATCTTTGCCCTTATCTGTGAGACCCACCCTTCCCATTGTCTGGGCCCACCAAGGATCATGTACGGCAGAATCTCCGTAATGTCGTGCAAAACTGTCTCAGGCTCCTCCGGGATATTCAGCTTTGCACCGGTCAGCAGATGGGGAATGGAACCCAAGTAGGCTTCTCCCACCCATGCCGGGGGCAAGTAGCAAAGGATATTGTCTCTCTCCCGTAAATTACTGAGGGACATGGTGGCTCGGGCCGAACCGATCAGGGCCCGATGACTACACATCACCGCCTTTGGACGACCCGTGGTGCCAGAAGTGTAGTATATGTTCGCAATATCTTCGGGAGAGACCTGTTCGACCATGTTTTCAAAAAGTCCTGGATGTTCCTTTTCATATTCCTTGCCCATCCGCTCAACATGATCAAAGCGTAGAAGAAAAGGCTCGGTATAGTTGCGCATCCCTTTGTAGTACCAGTAGATGACCTTTTCCACCTTGGGCAGGTCCTCCTTGATATCAAGGATCTTGTCCACTTGCTCCTGGTCCCTTGCAACCACAAACTTACAATCTGCAAAATCGATGAGGTCTTTAAGCTCATCAGGAATCGCATCCGTGAATTGGGGAACCACGATGCCTCTTCCTGCCTGTGTGGCAAATGCCGCCCAATACCACTCGGGCTCATTATCTCCTATGACGGCCACCTTGTCCTCTGGCTCGAGACCCAGGCTCTTCAAGCCCAGGCAGAAATACTTTATCTTCTCATAACTCGCCTTCCAGGTATATTCCTGCCAGAGGCCGAAGTCCTTATCTCTGATGGCCACTTCACTTTCGCCCCATTTTTCATAATTGGCCTTTATGAGTCCTGTAATCGTATTAATCTCTACCATGGAATTCCTCGATAGATATGCAATACCTAATACCCGATAGAGCTCAAATTCCTGTTTTTGGATCCGGCATCCAGTATCCCTATTCTTATCCCTCCCCCAGATAGGCCTTAATCACCTTCTCATTAGTTTTAATCTCCTCTGGCGGCCCATCTGCGATCTTTACCCCAAAATCTAGCACCACCACCCTATCAGCAATATCCATGACAAGACCCATATCGTGCTCGATAAGGATCATGGCTGTTCCCCTCTCTTCGTAAATATCGAGGATGAACCGCGCCATATCCTCCTTCTCTTCTCGGTTCATACCTGCCATCGGCTCGTCGAGAAGAAGCAGTTTGGGCTCAAGGGCTAGGGCCCTACCTAGATCCACTCTTTTCCTGAGGCCATAGGATAGGGCGCCGACCACTTGCTTCCGGATCGGCTTGATCTCCAGGAAGTCCAAAATGTCTTCCACAGCCTCTCGATGTTCTATCTCCTCCCTCCTCGCCCATCCGAAGAACAGAGCGCATGCCGCCATTCCCTTGTGAAAATAGATGTGTCTGCCCGCCATGATGTTATCCAGGGCTGTTAGTCCTGTGTAAAGCTGGATGTTTTGAAATGTCCTGGAAATGCCCTTTTCTGCTATCTTAGAAGGAGAAAGGCGCGTGATGTCCTCGCCGAGGAAAAGAACTACCCCTTCATCGGGCCTGTAAAATCCATTGATGCAGTTGAGAAGCGACGTTTTTCCGGCACCGTTCGGCCCTATTACGGCGAGAAGTTCATGATCCTTGACGTCTATACTCACGTCGTTGAGTGCCCGCACTGCTCCGAAATCCAAATTGATGTTCTCAACCCTAAGGACAACTCCCTTTTGATCTTCCATATCGGTTTGACCACCTATTCTCGTTTTGCCGCGACCCCCGCTCCCCCTTTCCCGACGGCGAGATCTGCAAAAAGGGGGAGCGAAGGATCCTTAATATGGCAAGGCCTTACGCCATTCCTCTTTGACCAGAAATGGAGCTTTCTTCCAGCCAGAGGCGTAATCCCACCGAATAACATCCTTGCCGCCGACCTTGACCTTTTTCACCTGGGCGATTCTTACATCTTGGGTCCCTCTCTTATTTAGGCCGTAGGTCAATGTTCCGAGGCCACGAATGTCCACTTTACCCCAAGCTTCCGAGGTCTTCCTCACCTCTTTGGCCGTGACCTTATCCCAACTACCGACCCTCTTTAAGGTCTGTTCTATCACCATCTTGGTCTGCCAGGTGTTCATCCAGCCTAGGATGTAAGCAGCGCCTCGGTCTTCAGGTCTTCGGTTCTTCTCTTTCCATGTCTTGCGAATGATCCTCAACCCTTCCGTATCCTCCCATGATAGGCGCCAGTTGGTGAGCCCTGTCAAGCCAATGGCTGCCTCAGTGGGCTTGGAATTATAGATCATCACGTCATCCACTCCAAAGGTGTTTACAGCAAACTTTAGACCCAATTTCATCTTGTAGTTTGCGTTGAGGTACGGTGGAACTGTCTGATAAATCCACTGTCCGATGCACCAATCGGCTCCCGCCTTTTTTGCCTTCATCAAAGGGGTCATGGCATCCACCGTTACAAAGGGGACGAATACGGTCTCCACGATCTCGGCCCCCTTTTTCTTCGCATAGTTGAAAAAATTATCGGTAATAAGGGCTTTTCCATATCCGCTCCCGTAGGTGAGAATGGCTATTCGGGGCCCGCGTCCCATCTTTTTGAAATCCCAATTTTCCACCACCCAGTCCACAAATGCACCCCATTCATCAGGGTAGTAGGCAGCCGTCCCAAAGGCATATCCGGGAGGATAGATCACGTTAGGACTCGTGCTGCAGGTGTAAATGACCTGGGACCGGTCGGATTCATATCTTGCCTTCAGAATCTGCTGCTCACCGGTTCCACAGGTATGCCACACGGGAAACCCCTTTGCCTGGAGCCTCTCATAGCCGCTCGTTGCGATGTCGATTTTGCTTTTGGTATCTGCCCAGTCTAAATAGACCTTTCTTCCCTCTATACCTCCATAAGTCTCGTTGAGATACTCAATGGCATCTTGTATCCCGACCAGCCTTGGGGCGTTCCAGAATCCAAGAGGACCTGTAAGGTCACCTAAAAAGGCTATACCAAATTTTTCCTTGGCCAGGACATTTCCACTCAAAATCAGCGGAAATGTCACCAAAACAAAAACCAGCACTGCCAACAGGGTCTTCTTATTCATAATTAATCCTCCTTTTTTATTGGTTAAATGAAACTGGCATGAAATCCACCTTAATCTCTAAATCCTGTGGTTTACCTCCTTCTAATGGCCATAAGTGAATGGCCAATGTCTGAACCGACCTTTTAATATTTCCCACCGATGTGCTAGCCCCCTGGGTTCCAGGATGAGAAAGAGCACAACCACCAGACCGAATACCACAAGTCCCATGGATGCACTGATGCGCGATGCCAACTCCCTGGGCAGAATCCCGCCCAGGAAAGGG
>JASFEQ010000160.1:0-9075 GCA_050124735.1 Desulfobacteraceae bacterium
CCAGGTCCTCGGGCTTGACCTTGCGCGCCTGGATGCAGGGTGAACAGACCATGAGTTTGCCTCCAGCCTCAAAGAAGGTCTCCTGCAGCTCCAAGAGAGGCGGAAATCCTGCAGCATGCACGTGGTCTGCGTAGCCCTTTAAGGCCAGATAAACCCCGGTGACCTGTAGGATGATGCTCACATCCACATCCATGGCTAAGGCCGCGCTTCCCATGACAAAGGGGATCGTGGCCTTGTCCGGACTCTCCTCAGCATGGGTGGCAATGATGACGAGTTTGTCAGGGTTGTCACTCATATTAGATTCTCCTTCCTATCTTGCGGGAACACTCCAGCCATCACTTAACAAGTGGCAATAGAGTATCGCTGGTTTTAAGTTAAGTTCAACTCATAGCATTACCAATACCTGGTGGGTCAAGTCAATGCTTTCCAAGTTCTTAGAATGTGAGAAGTGGTTTAATGGAAGGATTCAAATTGAATAGGGCTCTCTCAGCCATCTAATTAAGGTATGCAGAGAACATGACAGCTCCGGCTGTTATCCCCAAAACTAAAAGTCGATTCACAACGCTACGATCCCTCATCAACCAGTTCTTCGCCGATGATAATGATAGGGATCAACGATCCTGCATTTGGGTAGCGCCCTTCTTATGGAATTGATTTGCAGCTTAGGTATGTTTGTAGAATTTACCAGGTCCAGGTGTTTCAAACCTTTAAGGCCAACAAGAGGAGAGAGATCCCTTAGCTCTTTTAGATTGGCAAGGCTCAATCTGGTAAGATTTGTCAATTCCGCAATTGGAGTGAGGTCGCTAACACCTTGAGAGCCGTTCAGGCCAAGTGACTTGAGGTTTTTGAGATTGGCCAGTGCCGAAAGATCAGTCAGGTTTTGAGATCCAAAGAGTGTGAGATGTTTTAATTGAGTAAGCTGCGATATGGGAGAAAAGTCCTCCACCGTGGTAAACGTTAGATACAAGTTCTGTAGTCCAGGCAATTCGGCTAAGGAGGAGATATCCCTCAGGTCTTTGGCCCCTGATATATAGAAGCTTTTGAGGTTTCTCAGTTGAGAGACCGGCGAAACATCGGTTATGAGCTTGCAATTTTGCAGGGCGAGGGACTGAAGGTTAGGCAAGTGGCGTACTAACTGGGTCAGCTGCTCATTCGTTACCATGGGTGGCATGGCGAGCTCAGTGAGAGAAGTGAGATGGAGTATAGGAGAAATGTCCTCTATGGATATGCACCTACTGGTTTTGAGCTTTCTTAGACCTTTTAGACCAGATAGGGGCGCAATACTCCGGATGTTTTTGCATCCTTCCATATTGAGTTGTTCCAGGTGAGTCAGTTTAGAGAGAGGAGAGATATCCGTAATTTGCAGGCAGACAGGCATCCGCAGTATCTTAATATGGCCCTTTTTTTCTACCAGCTCTGTAAGCTCCGCGTTCGTCGCTGACCTTGGCAGCCTCAGTTTTGTAGTCATAGGCTGTTTACGCGAAACTTGCTGCTTGGGCTTAGAATCCTGGGGCTGTTTAGCCAGTGGTCTGATCTTCTCTTTGAACCTCTCTTTGATCTGTTCTTTTTTGGTGTTTATCACTCTCTCTATGTCTGAAGTTGTTGGCTTTTCGAAGAACGGTTTTATGTTCTTGATGAGAAAAAATGAAGAGACCACAAGGATAACTACTGCCACAGAGAAAACAATGATAGCCAAACGGTCACCCGATTTTGGCTTTGTGGTAAACCCTGAGTCAGATCCGGCATAGCCAACATTCACCTCTTTATCTCCTTCTTGGGCGTTCTCTGACCTTTTGCCCCTTTGCTCTAATTCTTCATGGCCCGGTTCACCCGCCATTGCAAAACCTCCAATCTCCAAAATCAAAAAAGCTCATACAACATGAAAACCAGGTATGAGCCTCCATCGATTGACCAGGAGTTGTCTCAATATTTAGGCTATTTTTAAATTTGGTTTGTTTCAATCATAAGAAATTATACCACAATCGGAGATCAATTTTAATGATCATTCTCCTAACACGCATAAAGCCCAGCTTTTCTGAGCGTCTCATTCAGGATATCATCCCTTGGGCATTAGATTCTTGCCTCGTTCCTGTGCGATACGTATGTATGTCTCAGCACCGGATTTGGGAGGCATGTATTGTTGCTCATCCGGCTTCTTTACAAGCTCTAAGGCACCTGTTTCACAGGTGGTCACGCACAGGCCGCAACCGATGCATCGATCCAAATTGACCACTGCGGTGTCGTCAACAATTTGGATGGCGTCCATCTGACATCTCTCCAGACATGTTTCGCATGCCGTACATTCTTCTGCGTCCACTTCCGCAAAGTAGTTGCTCTGGACTGCGGCGGCCGGCACGGGCTGTTTTTTCAACGACCTGAGCATACCGCAGCAGTCACCACAGCAACTGCACATGCCGCCCACCTTCTGTGAATTGAAGGGCTGCATGACCAGACCCACTTCTTCATTGCGTCTCACAATCTCGCGGGCCTCTTCCCTATCAATATAGCGGCCCATGCCGTTCTCCACATAATAATGCGCATGCGAGCCAAACATGAAACATGTTTCCACCGGTTTATCGCAACCCTTGTCAGCGTGCTTCATCCAGGTCCTACAGATACACGGGACAATAGCCATAGCCTCCTGGCTTTCCAAAATCTTTAGAACATCTTCATAGGGAGCAATCGGCCATTTGACGGCCACTTCCCGATTCACGGGAATGGTCCGCATCACAGGGGTTTTGAATGCCTGGACAGTTTTTCCCAATGCTGTCTCAAAATATTCATTCATATCGAGGGCCAGCTCACGATCCATTCTATTTATTTGAAACTCAAAAATGCCCACGATATAAGGTACTGCGGCATAACGCACCGTCTCGTCTTTTCGCACTCGGAAGAGCAGCCCCTTCTTTGCCATCCTTTCCATCATCGCCGCCGTCTCCTCCGGATCACGCTCCAGTCTCTCAGCCACGTCTGCCGGGATCTCGGGAAGCGGGGCGAGCCGTAAAAAAAACTCGGCTTCCTCCTCCGTGAACAACTGTTTTAGTATCCGAATCTCTGCTCTGCTTTCTGTGGCAGGGTATCCTGTAGCAAGATCGTCCAGCTTTTGCCTCAACCTTTCGTATACATTTCCCATAGGTTCTCCTCCCCTTAGTAATCAACCTCTTGCTTTTGAAAGGATTTCTTGTATTGGATCCGCACGAAAAAACCCTTCTCGAAGTTCCCGATCTGATAACCCCCTTGCTGTATTTTGAATTATCTCCGCAGCAGCACCCCACTGCTCCCGCTCTTCGCTGTATCGTCCCAGTTTGTTATAGGCCGATGCAAGAGACACATGAGCCTGCCATAGCTGGCGGGGATTTCCCACCTTTATAAGAATAGATATTGCTTCTCCCAGATTTGCAATTGCGTTTTCAGGCGCATTGCCTCTTATCTGGATCTCACCCAGCAGTCGCAAGAAACATCCTTCTCTCTTCTTGGTGTTTTGTGTTCGTGCCTTTTCAAGGCCGTCCTGGACAAGGGCCTTTGCTGTAGTGAGGTCATTGTTGCGTAAAAGAAGTTCGGCAGCCAGATAATTCATTCGTGTTTCCCATCGGTATCGGAACAAATCATAATCTTTACTTCTCGACTCCTCCTTAAAAGACTCCATCCGATCCCAGGCGGCCTCCAGTTTCCCCTGATCGAAGAGATTCTCCATTAAATTGACATTTGCCTGGGCGAGCAACTCTGCGTATAGGTGGCGTCCAAGGGGATGTTTCTCCATCTGCCGCCGAGCAATCTCCTCGCTTTTCAGATTAAGCTTCCACGCACGTTGGGGCTGATGAATCTCTCCGTAAGCATAACCGAGCGTATTGTGAAAAGATGCCAGACGAAAGAAAGCCCCGAACTTTTCAAAGATATCCATCCCATTTTTCAAAAGTAGGATGCTATCCTCAATCCTCCCCATTTCCGCTAGAGCAGTTCCCCTCACGAGGGCCATGTTCATGAGAGGGATCAAAGAATAACTTCTATGCAGTGACTCAAACATCCCCTCTGTCAACTCAACGGTCTTCTTGGGATTGCCAAGCACTCTCTCCACGAATGATCGCGTTATTCGCGCCGTGAAGATTGGCAAGGTCTTCCCTGTCTCCATGGCTATGCGCTCTGCGTTTAGTGCCATCTGAATTGCCTTTTGTGGGTCACCGTAAACGGTTGTACAGTGGCCCATATTCGATAGCGTTACACTTTCAAATGCCTTATCCTCCTTTTCTCTAGCCCAAGTGATAGCTTCTCTCAAGGTGTTTTCAGCTTCAACCCTTACAGGCCACATATACATCATAGAGGTCAGCCCCAATAGGCCTTTTCTTTCCTGATCAAGTATCCCCTCCCTTTGACTGATCTCAATGACCTTTTTGTATCCTTCTGCTGCCGTGTCAATGTCCCCGATGCCCAAACCAGCTCTCGCCCGCCCTCGGTGAAGTCTTACATCCTTTTCCGGATCCAGTTGAATGCGCCCGCTCTTTGTGAGCTCAAGCGCCTTCTGAAAGAACTCGCTTGCAGCCTGTACGGCATTATGTTTATTAGACTTCTCGCCAGCGAGTATTAAGTAATCAACTGCTTTCTCCGCATTTCCGCTTCGCTCGTAGTGATGGGCAATCATCTCGTAGTGTTCTTCAAGTCGGTCCGCATAGAGTTCCTCGATGGTTCGGGCGATGCGCCGGTGGATCTTTTGGTGTTTCTGCTTGAGCAGACTATCATAGGCCACCTCCTGAGTGAGGGCATGTTTGAAAATATACGTTGAGTGAGGATATATCCCTCTCTCAAAGAGAAGCTCGGAATCTTTCAAAACAGAAAGGCGGGACAGTAATTCCCGTTCTGGAACATCTGTCATCGCTTTTATTAACTCATAGCTAAACTCCCGTTCTATGACAGACCCAGTCTGAAGTACGTCTTTAGCACCTTCGGGAAGGGAGTCAATCCGGGCCATGATGAGATCCTGGATTGTGGCGGGAACAGTGATATCCTGGATGCCCTTTGCCAGGTGACATTTGCCGTCACTTCTCTCAATAATATTTAAATCCTTTAAGGATCTTATAAATTCTTCGATGAAAAAGGGAATCCCTTCGGTCTTCTCCAGAATAAAGTCTTCCAGATCCCTGTCCATGTCTTCTGTGTTCAATAGGTAAGTCGCCATGGCCAGGCTCTCTCTATTGGAAAACCGATTTAGATTGACCTGACTGTGATAGGACCTACCGCCCCAGGTATGCACAAATTCGGGCCGAAAGGTAAAGATCATAAACACCCTTGCCCCGGAGATGTTTTCTAATAGATACCTCAGAACATCCTCTGAACTCTCATCTATCCAGTGCAAATCCTCAAAGGCCATGATCAGGGGCCGTGCCTGTGAACCTTTTAGGCTGATTCGCTTTATTGCCTCAAGAATGTGGCCTTTTCTTCCCTCTGGGGTTATGGAGGCCTGCGCTTTGCCGCTATCTTTCACAGAGAAGAGTTCCAGAATGTATGGACGTGTAGATTCCTCCTCTACCTCCAAGGTCATTAGTCCCCTTTTTACTTTTTCCCTGATCGCAGAGTCCTCGTCATCCTCCCGGACATGGAAGTTGGACTTCAGGATATCTATGACCGGATGGTAAGGTGTTCCTCTGCTATAAGAGAGGCATTTGCCCTCCAGAAAGGTGACATTTTCGTTGGATACAGCCTTTCTGAACTCATATAATAATCTGGACTTTCCAACGCCAGCCTCTGCAGTTATGGAAAATGCCTGTCCCCGGCCTTGCTTGGCGCGCTCGAAACCATCGAGCAAAAGCTCAAGCTCTCTTTCTCTCCCCACAAAAGGTGTAAGCCCCCGCTCGGCACTCACATCAAACCTTGTCCTTCGGGTGCTTGGAGCGATCACCCGGTATACGCTGACCGGCTCTTTCTTGCCCTTGATCTCCTTTTCCCCCAAGGCCTCGAATTGGAACAGCCCCTCCGTCAACCCAAATGTCTCCTGAGTCACATGGGTGGCCCCGGGCTCTGCCAACCCTTCTATCCTTGAAGCCAGGTTGACCGTGTCACCCACGGCCTTGAATTCTACCCGGAGGTTGTTGCCAAGGGTGCCCACGACCACCGGACCCGTGTGTATGCCGATTCGCATTTTGAGGGGCGGGATGCCTTCTCTTTCTTGTCTGAGTTGGTCGCTGAACCTGGACATCTCCCGGTGAACCGCCATGGCTGAGCGAATAGCCCGCTGGGGGGCATCTTCTAAGGCAATGGGTGCTCCAAAAAGGGCCATAATCCCATCACCCGTCATCTCGTTGACCGTGCCCTCATAGTCATGCACCCTGTGAATCAGGAGCTCATAGACCTGGTCCATGATACCGTAGGCTTCCTCAGGACCGAGTCTTTCAGTGAGAGGCGTGAACCCTTCCAGGTCGCAAAACATCACCGTGACCTGCTTGCGCTCACCCTCGATTTTTTCCCTTTGTGAGAGGATTTTTTCAGTAAGACCTTTAGGAAGATACCGTTGAATTTTGTCTATTTTCTCTTCAAAGGAGAGTTCTTTACTGGATGGTTCGGAGGGAACAACTAAGTCCTGACCACACTCGCCACAGAACTTAAACTGAGGTGGATTTGAGAAGTTGCATTTGGGGCAAATCAACTCTAACTTAGCACCACATTCCCCACAGAATTTCATTCCTTCAGGATTCTCAACTTGGCAGTTTAGGCATTTCATTTTTGTACCTCTCCAAAAAAAACCCCTTTCTCAGTTTGAGAAACGGGGTTTGTCTCATGCTTGAACCATTTTTATCCTCCCTTGTGAATAAGAGACTTAAAGGCATACGACTTTGGGATATTTAACTTTCCGCTTTGGAAAAGATTTCTCGAATCGGTTTTGCTTCAAGAAAACCTGAACGAAGTTCGCGATCTGATAAACCCTTTGCTGTATTCTGAATGACTTCCGCAGCTGCCCCCCAGTGTTCCCTCGCATCGCTCGTACGTTTATGCTTGGCAAGTCCTGACGCGAGTGAGGCATATGCCTGCCATAGTTGTCGAGGATTACCCACTTCTTTGAGAACTTGAATCGCCTCGTTAAGGCTGTTAACGGCATTGTCAATCTCGTCGTGGCTGAGCTGAACCTCCCCAAGCAGTCTGAGAAACCCGCCCTCTCTTTTTTTGGCGTGTTCTTCTCTAGCTCTCTTCAGGTTCTTTCTAATGAGCGCCTCTGCCTGACTCAACTCCTTTCGACACACAAGGATCTGCGCGGCCAGATAATTCATTCGGGATCCCCTTTGATCGCGGGCTCGAACATAATCACCGCCTTTCGATTCTTTGTCTAAAGACTTCAACCTATGCCACGCCTCTTCTGGCTTACCCTGGTCGAACAGATTCTCCATCAGGTTGAGGCTCGCCTGAGCCACGACCTCCCCAGCCATTTCGCGACCCATCGGATATTGCTTCATCAGTTCACGCGCGACCTTCTCGCTTCGCAAATTGAGGTCCCACGCCCGCTCTGGATCATGAATCTCCTGGTAGCAATAACCCAGAGCGTTGTAAAGCCTTCCGAGCATAAGTTCACCGCCAAGCTTTTCGCATATATCAATGCCTTCTTTTATAAGTTCCATGCCATCCTCGATTCGGCCTATCTCTGCAAGAGCAACGCCACGCACGAATATCAGGCCAGAAAGCTGATTCAAATTGAACATACTACGCAGCGCTTCGATCAGTCCCTCACTCAACTCCACAGTTTTCCTGGGTCTGCCCAGCCATCTCTCTGATAACGCTCGCAAACCGCGGTTGAGGGAAATGGTCACTAGGTCCCTTGTCTCCAGCGCCATCGGCTCAGCATTGACTAGTATTCGGTTCCCTCTGTATGCTCCCGATCCCTCATATCTGTGGCTCAGCAAAGAAATATAAATACCCTTGACCGATAGGATTTGACTCTCAACCGCTTTATTGCCAACCTCCCTGGCCCGTACGATTGCTTCTTCAAAGAATTTGATCACATCATCCTTCATGGTTGAAATAGGCGTCCACCACATTGCCCAAGCAAGTCCAGCTAAACTAGACAGCTCATGCTCGATCAAACCACGTCGGCGGCTGATTTCAACACTCTTTTTATATTCAGCCAACGCCGTCTCGATGTCTCCAATGTCGAGACTGGCCGACCCCAGACCTCGATGCGATCGCACCTCGGTTTCCAGATCCAATGGAATATGCCCAGTTTCCACCAACTCAAAAGCTTTACTGAAAAATTCACATGCAGCCCGAGCAGCACTATTTCCATTTGATTTTTCACCAGCGAGGATCAAATACTCAACAGCCTTTGCCGCATTTCCGCTTCTTTCGTAGTGATGCGCAAGCATTTCGTAGTGTTCTTCAAGCCGATCAGTGTAGAGTTCTTCAATGGTCTGGGCAATACGGCCGTGGATCTGTTGGCGCCGCTGGTTAAGCAGACTATCGTAGGCCACCTCCTGGGTAAGGGCATGTTTGAAGATGTATTCCAGTTCCGGGTAAAGGGCCTTTTCATACAGAATCTCGAGTCCAACCAGATTAGTAAGATGAGCCCTCAACTCTTCCCCCAGTTCCATGATGCTCTTCAGGAGTCGAAACGCAAAATCCCTGCCGATGACACTTGCCACTTGCATGGTTCGTTTGAGATCCTCACTTAAACGGTCCATTTTGGCCGCCAACACACCCTGGACCGTGCTCGGAATCTCGCACTGATCAATGGGTTTATTACAAATGTACTGCTCCCCTACCTTTTCAAGATCTCCGCGTTCAATGAGCTCCCGCACAATTTCTTCTACAAAAAAGGGATTTCCGCCCGTCTTCTCCACAATCCTTTGTTCCAGCTCCGGGTCCAACGCTATCCCACCGAGGATATTTCGCACAAGTCGTATGGAAGATTTTGAGCTGAGGGTCTCCAGCCCTAGCCTTTGATAGTGGGTGCCCTGTGCCCAGGACGGGGCACCTTCGGGACGGTATGCTGCAAACATCAAGATAGGGTGTTCCACGATAGAGTGAGAAAAATAGGCAAAAAATTCTTCGGAAATCTTGTCCATCCAGTGCACGTCCTCAAGAAAGACGACCAGGGGGTTT
>JASFEQ010000161.1:0-9034 GCA_050124735.1 Desulfobacteraceae bacterium
CGTAGTGTGCGTATGTGGTGCAAAGGGTTTCCGTTGCGCGAAGTTCTTCTTCGTCAATAAAAGCAATGTCGGCTGCTTGCAGGATATGGTCCACAGCCACCACTTGCAGCAAATGATGTTCATAATCAAAGGGCCCGTGGTCTCCTTTCCATTCCTCGTAGGTGAGGATCTGAAGCTCCCTCTTGAGGGCTTCCGGTAGCCGTTGGATCCCATCTTCACGCAGGTTTCCTTTTGGGATGATGATGGTTTTGCAGCCTGCGTCGTAAGCCGTTTCCAGCTTCACGTCCAGCCCGCCAACGGTCGCGATCCGTCCTCGCGTGTCGATTTCCCCGGTCATGGCCACATCCCTTCGAAGAGTAAGACCTGATAGTGCTGAAGCCAAGGCAAGCGCGATAGCACCGCCAGCAGATGGCCCGTCTTTCTGGGTAGAACCTCCCATAAAATGGAGATGAATGGGCCTTTCCACTTGTGCAAGCTCGATCCCCAGGGCATCGGCACAGTGGAGGATTGCGGTGGTGGCTACCTTGCGGCTTTCGTCCATGATCTTTTGAATGTTCCCTGTGGCGTGCACCATGCTCAGGTATCCCTTTCGGTGAACCTCGCTATCTCCCCTAGCTGATATTCGCGTAGCCTGAATAGGAATGATGGATCCCACGCCCCGTTCCACATTGATCCCCAGGGCCAGCATTTCTCCCACGCGGTTCTCTTCATTCATCCTCCACGGGGGCCGTGGCTTTTCAAGGTAGCGGTTGATCGTTTCGCGGGTGATCTTTCGAGCATGCTTTCTACTAATCAGGATATCTTTTCGCAAACTCCGTAGGAAGAGGGTACGGATGATCCGTTCCAGTTCACGCACGCCCGGCTCATGGGTATATGTCTTAATGAGGTATCTCAAGAGACCTGTTTTATCAGCCGGATCAAAATAGATCTCTTTTTCGTTGATCTGGTATATTTGGCGTACCCGTTGGATCAAATGCTGCTGAGCAATAGCAATTTTCTCCTCTACGCTGTAGCGATCCAAAAGAACCACTTCGCATCGGTTGATGACAGCCGGAGGAACGGTCTCTAAGGTATTGGCCGTTAGGATGAAGTGGCAATTGGACAGATCAATGTCAACGGTCGACATGGTGTATCTATCGTGAAAAAGGTGATTCTGCTCTGGGTCGAGGATCTCCAAAAGCGTCGCAATGGCGAACTTTGCTGTTTTGTCTGCCTCATCCATGATAAACATGCCGTTCATGACGCCCATTTTGATCAGGCCCTGGACGATGGCCCCTGGTTTGGAACCTTCCCAGGTGAACCCGTGACCCACCAGGTCTGACTCATCGCGCATGCCTCCTAAGGAGATCTTGTGATAGGGAATTCCTAAGTTCTTGGCTATAGAGATGGCCAGAGACGTTTTGCCAACTCCTGGAGGGCCCACGAAGAGGAACGCACTTCCGCTCTGATGCCAAGATCGGTCCCCTGTGTTGAATTTCTTGTAGCGCCAGATGAGATTACTAAAGAAGTCGCAGACGATTTCTTTGGGCCTTTTGAGCCCATAGTGTGTACGGTTCAGGCCCTGTTCAAAGGCCTCAGGCGCTACCTCAATCTTTTGCATCTTTCCCCAGGGTACAGCGAGTAGCGTTTCAATGAGTTCGGTATATTTGGGGCCACTATGCCCAACGGCACTGAGCTTATTCTTTTCTATGACTTCCAGGGCCTGGCGGGGGAATGACGGATTATTTTGCGCCTCTTCAATGCGCTCTTTGAGACTCCTTGCAGGCGAAACGGAAGGTTTTGGCTCGGGAGTGCTGATATGAGGACTCACAGGAATTCCAGAAACCTGATATCCAGTATTTTTGGGAACTTTTTTCAGGTTTTCTTTGAAAAATGCAAAGATTTCATTTGGGTCCTTATCCTCTATGCTCATTTCTTGAAGGTCCAGTTCACGAAAGAGATAGGCCAGTCCCCACCGATCTCTGAAGGCATTGAAAACGTCTGAAGCTTCATGTTCGTCCCATTCGATGATAAGTGTAAAAAGCCACAGCAACTTCTTTAGAAAAGAAGCCCTCCGCCCGACGGAATCGACTCTGTCAATACTCCTGCGGTAGCACTCTCCCAGGATTTCCTGCTTTAGCTCAGTATCAAGAATAGGAAGGAGGCCTTGAAGCAGATCTTCGGGAATTCCTCCCAGAATAGTCACGTGGGGACTCAG
The DNA here is from genome assembly GCA_050124735.1 of Desulfobacteraceae bacterium. GTDB lineage: Bacteria > Desulfobacterota > DSM-4660 > Desulfatiglandales > HGW-15 > JASFEQ01. The sequence continues at coordinate 2,198 of JASFEQ010000161.1, forward strand.
AATCCGGGTAATGAGATACTCGTAAGAGATTCCCCTTTCTGAAGCGTCGAAAAGGGCAAGATAGGGTTCTCCCTTAAGGCCTGTCATTTCATCAGCCAGTGCGGTTCGGAGCATGTGGTAAAAGGTGGGGTCATCATTCCGCTGGTCCATGGCAAAGGTCACATCAGAGCGGATCACCTTGCGCTCTGGTTTTTGAGGATAGAGCATGTGCTCAATCTCATGGCGCAGCAGCAATTCCGCGAAAGCAAGGATTTTGCCTTCCTCAAGGGATCTTCCGCCCAGCCTGGATTCGGGATCGCTGGGTAAAACAAAGGCCAAGTAATCAAAGACACGTTCATGGATATGAATGACCCATTCATCGTCTTTTCTGCAGACCAGGCTCACGGCCTGAATTCGGCACTCTTCATCCTCCAAACGCTCGATAGTAAATTCTCCGCCAATTCGGGCGACCAAAATTGGATCGGTTCCCCTCTTCTTTCGGAAATAGGGCATGACCCGTCGCATAGTTATGGTTCTGAGAATCTGGCGAATCCTCCTGATACCCTCTTCATCCGGTGCAGGGAGGCTGCCCAGGACTCTACAGTCAAATGCCATAGGAAACGCCCTTAAGCCCTCTACACTTAAGACTCGATCCTTCTCTGTTAATTCGGTTGACATAATACCCGTCTTTTTTTTGTTTTAGATCTTGTCTGTTTGATGAAGGCATTAAGAATGCAAAATTCCGCATCTCCTTCTAATAGATGGTGGCGCCCATTTCTCGGAGGATAAAGGCTATTGAAAACATTAAAATGGTTGTCGCCCAAGCACCATGGTAGCGACTCAGGAATTGGCATTCCCTCTGAAGAAACAGGCTAAGCGTGTTGCTTGGTTGAAAAAGTATGTTTTGCTTTTGTAAGTGAAAGCCGCTTGCCCATCTCAGCCTTCCCTGGATAGTTCAAGCAAGACTCTTTGCAATATCCTTGAGGAACTTTACCGCCTTTAGGGCAATGTATAATCCTCATAGATCTAAAACCTCCTTTTTCATATTCTCTGTGGAGTGCCACCTTCTTCTCAATGAGCCATAGGGCCAATGGGCTGTATATGCTTGATTTGAAAATTTCTTTCTTCAGGGGTTTCGGTCCTTGTTTCTACAGGGATTAGTGCCACTTCGAGTGCCTGTTCAATTCGTTCAGCCGGCACAAAAGTCATTTCCCTGCGCACTTCTTCAGGTAATTCGTCCAAATCCCGCTCATTGCGCTTCGGCAGAATAACCGTGGTGAGCCCGGCTCGATGTGCAGCCAAAACCTTCATCTTGATACCACCCACAGCCATTACGCGACCCCTAAGCGTCACTTCGCCCGTCATACCCACATTGCTACGTACCGGGCGGCCGGTAAACGAACTTGCGACGGCCATCAACAGGGCCACACCTGCTGATGGCCCATCTTTGGGAACGGCACCAGCGGGCACATGAACGTGCAGGTCCATCTTTTCAAAAAGGTCAGGATCCACGCCCAATTGATTCGCCTTGGAACGCACATAGGTATGGGCAATCTGTGCACTCTCCTGCATTACGTCCCCCAATTGACCGGTGAGGGTGAGCTCACCTTTCCCTTTCATTCCTGTCGCCTCGATGAAGAGAATTTCGCCACCTACATCAGTTACTGCAAGGCCTGTGGCGATTCCGGGAATCTCGATATTCTCTGAGGACTCCGATTCGAACTTTTCCTTCTTCAGATAGTCACATACTATCTGAGGAGTTATTTCAACATTAATCGCTTCCTGACCCAAAATCCTCACCACACCCTTTCGGCAGATGGAACCTATCTCACGCTCCAAGTTTCGCACCCCTGCTTCTCGTGTGTAACCCTGAATAATTTTCTGCAGTGCCTCTTCGGTAAATGTGATTTCATCTTTACGCAACCCGTTCGCCTTCAACTGACGGGGCACCAAATGGTCTAGTGCAATACGAATTTTCTCATGCTCTGTGTAGCCATTCAGTTGGATGATCTCCATGCGATCACGTAGGGGCGGTGGGATGGTTTCCAGCTGGTTGGCTGTGGTGATGAAAATCACATCGCTCAGGTCGAAATCCACGTCGAGGTAGTGATCGCGAAAGCTATGGTTTTGTGCTGGATCAAGGACTTCCAATAAGGCACTGCTCGGATCACCCCGCCAGTCACTGCCGATCTTATCCACCTCATCCAGGGCAGATATCTCCCACGAATTCTCCTGAAGCCGTATAGCCGCAGTGCGAACAAATCCATTTATCTTCTTTGTTTGCCATTTATCGCACCTCCATTCTTTGAGCGCTCCAGCAAAAGAGGTTTTATCGACAGAAAGAATCGAGAGTCTATACTCTGATAAAAGTCTGGCAACCGCCAAAGAAGTATATAAAGGACTAGATAGGCCAAATAAGATTGATCTCCCCCTTGGGATTTAGGAACTTAATTCGCCCTGTCTCAAGCACGTGCAGTATGACTTCGGCGACTAGATGATCTTCTTCGGGTTCTACTTCTTCATTAATGGCCCCAATCAGCTCACCTAAGGTGGTCGTAATTGCGGCCAATTCCGGTTGGGCCGGCTCTGGTCTTGAATAGGCATGCGGTATTTGTTGCATATCATGACCTCCTAATGTGGGAAATTCCCCAAAATTGGATTGATAACATCCTCCCTCCAATCAGGCGTTTTCTCCTCAATGCTCAAATCTACACCAGCTTCTGCAATCTTTCCCCTTAGCTCCGCCAAAACATCGTTCAGCCGAGTAACGATTTTGTCCAGCTCTCTGAGTTTAATTGCCACGCGGTAATCCGTCTTAAGAGATGAGCTCCATTTTATTTGCTTTACGATCTCCCTCATTTGAAAAACCGGACTTTGAATTTTGCCTAACATGATTCTCAGGTTCTTCAGAACAGCCTCATCTGTTCCGTCTATATCTAGTTCCACGGATGCAATACTGCGTTTGAGTTCCAACCTTTCAAGACAATTGGCCACCCGTTTCCATAACTTGGCCTTGCTACATGGTTTGAAAATGTAATCATCCGCATCAATTCGAAGAGTATCGTGGGAATAAGTCACATCCTCTTTGCAGCATAAGATGATCACCATCGTTTCTGGGTTAAGCTTCCTTGCCTTGTGCACCAGGTCGATGCCATTGGTCTTATGAAAGTCTAGGTCTATGAGAATAAGATCAAAATCCTTCTTAGCCAATACTTCAAGGGCAGCTTGGATACTTGGCACTGCACTGACATTGTACCCTTTGTCTTCAAGGGCCCAGCCTATCGCTTGGAGCATACAAGGATCGTCGTAACCTAATAAGATGTTAAATACTTGCACTTCGATCACCTCCTTATATGTTTGGCTATCTCCAAACACGATAAGAACTTCTTTGCCTGGGAGACTTTAATCCCTTACCCTTTCTTCCTTTTTTGAGAGCATAAAGCATGCCATTGGATGGGGCGCAAACAAACGGCGTAATTTTAAGAAGTTAGCTTTTACCGGGGGGATGAACAGAACGGCGTAGTTGATGGAGTTAGATAAACTTCGAAATCTTTTTTCGCAAATTTTCGAATTTAAAGGAACCGAGAGGGTAATTTGGATTATGGACAGAGAGTTGGAGGGAATGGAGATTTGGTAAAGGATGAACGGATAGCTACGCAGCCAAAAAGGGCGTCAGCTCACCACTTCTGATGAGCAGACTCTGATAACAGAGTTCCGGAGGCGCCTGAAAGGCGGCTAAGGGTTCAAAGATAGCGTTCTTAAATCTTTTTTTATTTCATACTGGTGTGCTTCGAGGTCCCAGGAGATTTTGAAACCCAACTTCCTTGCCAGCGCCAGCATCTGCGTGTTTTCTCCCAATACATATCCACATAGGGTCTCCTTGCCTCGCTCTTTGGAGATGGATAACAGACGCTCCATCAGGGCTGCACCAATTCCCATTCCCTGCCAGGGATCTCCCACCGCCACTGCAATTTCTGCTGTTTTTCCATCTGGCAAACTCATTATGCGGGCTACTCCTAACATTCTTTCTTTTGGGTGGGTTTGGTCCAAAGCCACTAGGGCCATATCACGGTCGTAGTCAATCTGGGTGAAGTAAGCGAGCATATCCGGGGGCAATGATCTCATCGATCTGAAGAATCGGTAATAGATGCTCTCTTTAGACAAGGTGTGAAATAATTCCACCAACAGGGGCGCATCTTCTGGCTTGATAGGTCGGAGAAAAATCTCTATCTCCCCTCTGGTGGTAAAAGTGGTTTCATATTGACCGGGATAGGGGCTTATGACGAGATGCTCCGGAGAGGGGACTTCTGAGGGTTTGATAATAACCCGCGCGTCAACGGCACAGGCCTGATCCTCCACCAGGATTAATGGGTTGATATCCAGTTCTGCAATCTCAGGAAAATCAGTCACTAGCTGGGAGAGCCGAATCAAAATCTCCTCAAGAAGGTCCAGCTTGGCAGCGGGACGATTGCGATAGCCTCTGAGCATCTTGTAGACCTGTGTGCTCTCCATTAATCTCCGGGCCAAGAGACGGTTCAACGGGGGGAGGGCGATGGACTGGTCCTTCAAAATTTCTGTCATGATGCCACCCATGCCGAAGAGTATCACGGGACCGAAATCAGCATCCCTTTTGCTGCCCAAGATAAGCTCATAGTCGGGGCGTTTGAGCATGGGTTGGACGGTCACCCCTAGAAGCTCTGCCTTTGGGTCATATGCATGGGCGCTTGCCACGATCCTTGAAAAGGCGCTTTCCACATCCTCCTCACTTCGCAGATTGAGTTCCACGCCCTGGGCATCGGATTTGTGCACAATATCCCGGGAATGGAGTTTCATGGCTACGGGATATCCCATCTCTTGGGCCAAACGTACAGCTTCATCAGGCGAGTTTGCCACCTCCGTTCGATTCACGGGAATTCCATATGCCTTTAACAGGACTTTAGATTCTGCTTCTGTGAGAAGTCTATTCTCCTCTTTTAAGGCCCTCTCAATAATTCCTTTCGCACTGGACTGATCAAATTTTAGAGATCTTGCCAGCTTCGGAGGAATCTCCTGCGACATTTCCTGATTCTGCGCATAGGAATGCATGTACATGAGGGCTGAAACGGCCCTTTCCGGCGTTTCGTATGTGGGGATACCCGCATTGTTTAAGATTCGCATCCCTTCTTCCACGTTTTCTCCCCCCATCCAGACTGCAAATAGGGGAGGGTGGGGCTTCTCGTACAGGAGTTTGGCAACGGCTTCGGCCACAGTAACGGCATTACTCAAGGCCTGGGGAACAAAGATGATGAGCAGCGCATTGATTTCACGGGCCTCAAAGCAAACCTCTAAGGCGCGCCGCCAGCGTTCTGGTGAGGCATCCCCCAGTATATCGACAGGATTTCCCCTGCTCCAGAAAGGCGGAAGGAAATCATCCAGTCTCTTCATGGTCTCGGTAGTGAGGGAAACCGGTTCAAGACCATGCGTGGACAGGGCATCAGCAGCCATCACTCCCGGCCCGCCACCGTTAGTCATAATTGCCAGCCCAGGTCCTTTGGGAATGGGTTGCTTGGCCATTAATTCCGCGCAATCAAAGAGCTCTTCAATGGTATCAACGCGGACGATACCCGCTCTCTTAAATGCCGCGTCATAAACCACATCCTCTCCGGCAATGGCGCCAGTATGGGAAGAGGCGGCACGTGCACCAGCCATGGACTTTCCTGCTTTTAAGACCACGATGGGCTTCACCCGGGAGACGGCTCGGGCAGCGCTCATGAACTTTCTGATGTTTGTGAGATTTTCGATGTACAGGACAATACTGCTCACCTCAGGATCATTTCCCAGATAGTTGACCAGATCTCCAAAATCCACATCCAACATGGAACCAATGCTTACAAAGTACCTGAAACCGATGCCTTCTTTTATGGAAAGATCAAGAATAGCAGAACAAATGGCCCCGCTCTGTGAAATAAAGGCGAGTTTACCCGGCAAGGGCATTAAGGTGGCAAAGCTGGCATTAAGCTTTGCTTCACCCGAGACAATTCCCATGCAGTTGGGGCCGATGATCCGGAGACCACCCCTGTCCGCCTCCTTTTTGATCTCTTGTTCCAACTTTTTTCCCTTTGATCCGATCTCTTTTCCACCTGCAGAGATAATGATCGCGCCGCCAATCTCGGCTTTCACGCACTCCTTAATGATGGAAGGGCTCTTGGCTATAGGAGTGGCTATGATTGCCAAATCAATGGGTTGGTTAATATCCAATACTGATCGGTAGGCCGCAAGGCCATTTACAGATTTGTACTGTGGGTTAATGGGAAAGACTTGTCCTTCATACCCCCCCTCCAACACATTTCTAAGGAGGGAATGTCCGATAGTCCCTTCCTTTTCGCTGGCCCCAATGATGGCCACTGAGCTGGGCTTGAAGGTCTTATCCAGGTTATAGCTGCTCATGGTGATCCCTCTGAAATGCAATAGTTTTGTAAAAACAATCTCTTCACGATAGCATATGCCTTTAAGGGGTCTGTAGCTTGTGAGGATTGATGCTCAATACAGGGACCTGAGACATCTTGATCACTCTATCGGCCACACTTCCGAAGAAGACACGCTCAAGCCCCTTTCGCCCATGGGTCCCCATAATGACCAGATCAATGCCTTCGGATACAATATAGTTCAAGATCTTGTCGGCTGCATCTCCCACCAGAACCTTGGGCTTGATGGCAGGATATTTTTCAAAGTGGGTCTCGACAAATTCTTCCATTTTCGTCTCTCCCCCTTTGATAACCTCCCCCTCAAACCTTTCAATTGAAACAGGTGTGACGTAAACGTCTGAAAAATATGCAAGTCTGCGTACTACGAAGAGCAGGTGGATTTCTGCTTCAAATC
>JASFEQ010000162.1:0-9033 GCA_050124735.1 Desulfobacteraceae bacterium
ATCTCTGCCTCCTGGCCCAGCACCTGCTGGAAGAGGAGACCTGGACCAACGGTCCCGTCCTTTTTCAGAGGCGCTGTATCCGCCTTTTCCTCTCCACCAATCTGACCAAAAAACTGATTCAGGTAGTGGATAACTTTCAGTCTGCGGTCCATCACACTCAGATCTTTTTCTGTGTTACCTTAATATATAGGGGATTTCCACCCACAGGGCGTCATGGGGGCACTCGACCTCACAGGGCAAACAAAACCAGCAGGTCCGATATTTCCCAAATGGTTGCCCGCACGAGTAACAGCGACTCGCCTCCTTTCGAGCAGATTCCATGTCAAGGCTCTGTTCCAGTTCTCCCAAGTCTCCTTCTCCCTGGAACGCTCTCGCCGGGATTTTCGCCCTTTCCAGGTCCGCTGCACGGCTGGTGTCGATCTGGAAATCGGTCTCTATGGGCCCTGCGTAATCTCGACCATATCGGAGAGGTTCCCCCTTGAGAAACCGGTCAACGGATTCGGCAGCACGCCGGCCCTGGGCCATGGCGTCCACAACAGAGGAGGGACCACCCACCAGATCACCAGCCAAGAAAATCATCTCGTCAGGGCTCTGGAGCGTCAAGGGATCAATTTGGTTGGCTTTTGAAGGATCGAGACCGATCATTTGGAAGATTGCGCTGTCCGCTGTCTGGCCGATGGCCACAATCAGGTTGTCCGCTTCCAGGAACATCCGCTCGCAGGCATCAAAGTCAGGTTTGAATGCCCCGCTTTCATCAAAGACCTGAAGGCAAATCTGAAACTCAATGCCATTCAGTACCCCTTTGTGGGACTGTAACTTGGCGGGTCCCCAGCCATACTCCAGGGTCACGCCTTCTTCGATAGCGCCTTGCAGCGCCCAGGGATAGGCCGGGAGTTCATCCTTGGGCTCCAAAGGGACCATAGTGACCTTTTTCGCCCCCATCCTTAGAGCCGACTGGGCCGCATCCACGGCCACGTTTCCGCCGCCTATGACAACCACCCTGCTTCCCACCGCGGGGGCTTGACCGGTTCGGATATCACGCAAAAAAGGCAGTCCGTGGTATACCCCGGAGAGATCCTCGCCTTCTATATTCAGCCTACCATGTGTGGGACAACCTGTGGCCATGATGATGGCTTGGAAATCCTTTTTGAGATCATCTATGGTCTTGTCTTTCCCGATGGAAACGCCACAGTGAAATGCCGCACCCATTTTCTCCAGACGTTGGATCTCCTTTTCCACAGTGGCCTGCGGCAGTCTGAACTCCGGGATGGCCCAACGCAACATACCCCCTGGGGCCTCTTCAGCCTCGAAGAGTGTCACACCATGACCCTTAATGCGTAAATCGTAGGCGGCCAAAAGTCCGGCAGGTCCGGATCCCACCACCGCAACCTTTCTTCCGCTCTCTGGCGCTATTTCGGGGAAGGGAATGTCATCCTCTGCCACGGCATCGGCCAAGTAACGTTTAAGCGCCCGAATCGCCACCGCTTCGCCTTCCAGTGCCTTCCGATAACAGCTCTCCTCACACGGTTGGGAACAGATCCTGCCCAGGATTCCGGGAAAGGGTAGGGTCTCCATTAACAATTCCATGCCTTTGCTTTCTTCGCCCCGCGCAATCAGTTGAACATACCCATGACAGTTCACTCCCAGTGGGCACGCCTCGCGGCACGGGGCTAGCTGGAGCCTCAAGTTGTCCAGAACGCAGGTCTCGACGCAGATACCACAAAAGGTGCATTTCCCCTTGTCGATGAGAATATTGTCGGACAGGCTTTCCAAAAGATTGGTTCTCATTGCTTTTCCTCCAGCTATCTCTTCCTTGTACAGAGGTTTCTTTTCTTAAGTCCCGCCCGCAATTGCAGCGGGACGTTATATAAAATCGTAAGGTAATTTTGAGACTGTCGAACGGCTTGTCGTATGGCAGATGGGCGTTTTCCGACAGCCTCTTTATAACTTGATAATCTCTTTGTGGGAGATCTTCACGTCTTCGCGTGCCTCTCCCTGTGTTAGGACGATATGTTTTAGCCACGTCTGATCATTTAGGTCGGGGTAATCGGTTCTGTAGTGCCATAGCCCCCATCGACTCTCCCTCCTCTCCCTGGAGGCGAGGGCGCTCATGGTCGCGCACTGGATAATGTTTTCAACTTCGTAGACCTTAAAGAGGTCGTGCACATCGTTTACGCGGACCAACTCCACCAACTCCTTGCGAAACCGGTCCATCCACCAGAGGGCATTGTTCAGTTTGTAATCATTTTTCGGAGGCACGATGTAGTCGTTGATCATCCGCCTCACTTTGTATTCAAACTCCTCAATGGGAATGGGATTGCCGCTCTGATTGAACTTGGCGTCCCGGCACTTCAGGAAAGTGTCCACCTGTTCAGCGTCCAGTTCAACCGTGTGGGCATGGGAGGAATATTCGGTTGCGCTTTCCGCAGCAATCTCGCCAAAGACAAAAGCCCCAGAAAGATGACCGCGGGCCACCAGAGAAGTATCTCCGGCAGCGTAGAGTCCTGCAACGTTCGTTTCTGCTCGCTCATTGACGCGTACCCCGGTCAGACCGTGGCCACCACACAAAAAGCACTCGGTGGGCCAGAGTTCAATCTCGCCGCTGCGGAAATTCACATCTCGGCCCTGGAAAAACCGTTCTTGCACAGGCCGTTCGGTTGTAAAGAGTATGTCCTCAATTTCCTTGATCTTTTTTTCGGGAAGGTGGCTCATGATAATTCGCATGGGTCCTCGGCCCTCGGAGTCTTCCTGTAGCATGGACTTAATGGAGGGGTGCTCTTTGTCACGCCGGTCTCCAAAGGCGTTCAAGAGATTGGCGCCCCTGGTCAGGGTGATATAGAGAAGGGGCGCATTGATATCCTTGATGATGTAATAGATGAGGGTATACTCAAAACCACTCAGTTCTGCGCCTGCTCGGTAAGCCAGGCAATAACCGTCACCCGTATTGCCCGGAAAATCATAAACGCCGTAAAGATAGCCGTTGTTGGGCAGGCCAAACCTTGCCGTGCCCCCGGCTGATAGGATAACCGCCTTGGCCTTGCAGACAATGACCTCTCCGGTACGGACATTCAAGCCAATGGCCCCGGCAACCCTGTCTCCGTTTTTTAGGAGTTCAATGGCCATGGTCCGATTGATGACCTGAACGCCCAAGTCTATGACCCGCTTGGCCAGGATGGTCTTTAGCTCAGGCTCTTTCATGGTCACACAGAATTTTCCCTTGGGATGTACCTGAAGAACTTCATATTGGCCCTTCTCATCCACAGGGAAGCAGACATCCCATGATTCCAGCTTTTTCAGCAGTTCCCAACTCCTCTGGACCATGCGGTAGTTGACCGGTTCATCCATAATGCCTTCGCAGGCCAAGCTGTTGGATTCCACGTACAGCTCCGGGGTGGATAAACCGGGTACAGCCACGATGTTGAGGGCGTCCATGCCCCTGGCTATGCAACCGGAATATTTGATTTCTCCTTTTTCAAAGACGACCACCTTCTGGTTCGGATCCACTTCCTTTGCCCGGATGGCGGCCATGGCGCCGGCGCTGCCTCCACCGATAACGAGGACATCGCAATCGATCACTGGGTAACCCTGTCTCATTTGTCCTCCTCAGATCATCTTCTGTGTATTAAATGCTATACCTCTTCACCTGTCTCATAGGCTTCCACATCTTCTTTAGTGGGGATCTTAGACTCACACGGGACTTTGGCCTGGCATAAACCGCAGCCGCGGCCTTTGAAGCCATAATGGGTTGTCACATATTCTCCGCACGCGATCCGTGTGTGTTTGAAGCATTTTGTCTTGTCATGGCCCGACTCGGTAATGGCCCCAACAGGGCAGCGGTCTATACATTTTCCGCAGATCCCAAGGGTGAAGAAGGCGCAGTATTCTTGATGATTTGTATAGGGCCTGGGGGATGGGGGAATCTGGATGCGGGCCACCACGGATCCCGTGCGCATGGCCTTTCCTCGTGGTGTGATCAGTCCGTCACAAAGGCCGAATGTGCCCAGCCCGGATGCATAAGCCGCGTGCCGTTCAGACCATGTGGACGCGATCTCATATTTCTCCGATTTCTTTCTGGACCACTCAGCTGAGAGCATGGGGGCAACGGCCTCGTATCCCTCTTTTTCAAGAGCTTGCACCAAGTGGGTTCTCAGCTTCTGATTGAAGGCTTCACCGAAAATACGCGCTCTGGCCCATCTTTCCGCTGGGTAGACCGTCTGTTTTCGGTGGTCCCGCTTTGTTGCCTCAGTTTGGGGCAGGATCCAACTAATGACGGTCAGTTCCTCGGGACTCGCATTGATATCCGGGAAGGTCTGCGTGAATATCTCCGAGGGTGTCCAGTGAAATGGCCCCACATACTCCTTGAAGGCCACGTATAGGGGATCATCCCCCTTTGAAAACCCCACGAGAGCGTCCTCCCACGCCTTTTCATTGGTCTCATTCTGCAGGTTGTTTTCCTGGGAGCCTTGAATGAAATCAAGTATAATATTCTCTACCCAGGAGGAATTTTCCTCCTTCTGTTTCACGGCCATGATCTTCTCCTTTGTGTTTGAGAATGCGAAACGCAAATGGCGCGCAGGCGAGCAGAGGGATCTTGAATCCCTATCCCGCTATGACGAGTTTGCTTGAGACGTTAGAGAGTCAGTGCGGCAGGAAATCTCTAAGCCCGAAACGCAGTATAGGAGAAATGGCTCTCTAGTGTCAAAGGAAAAGGCGTAGCAATAATTTTGTTTGACATAGTTTGTCATTATGAAAATATATGGCCACGTTTAATACGCTGTAAATGCAGAGTTTTAAGGGCATTCAAGACTGATTTCTTACACGTTAGTGTCTCACATGAAAGAGGATGTAAGAGAGAAAGCTTCCCTGAGCCATCACGAGGTGGTTGGTCTGAACTTTGTCAGAAAACCTGGGACCTATTTTTTTCGAAGGCATTACAAGCAAGGTTTACGATCTCATGTTATGGAAGTCCTACAAAGGGACGATGTGGAAAGGGAGAGAACCGGGGTGGTCATAGAGGGTGTAAGGTGGTTCCCAAAAGCCAGGCCTATAAAGATGTTGAGGATATTCAGAGCCAAGTTCAATGGCCTGGACCAAGCCCTGGAGGAAGTGAAGCGGGTGAAAATCATTGAGAAGTATTTGGCGCCTGATCATGTGGCTAGCTCAGATGAATTCCTTGTGGATTACACCATGGACGGAAAACGAGACTTCATCCTTTGCGGTCTCCAAGAGGCTGTGGAGGGGGAAATTCTGGATCCATGGAGTCCCATCACAAAGGCCCATCTGGCCGAACTCTTCAGCCGCATGGACAGGGACGCAACAGAGACCCGGGACATGAGTAGGGAGCGTCTGGTCAAAAGGGCTCAGAAGAGGGTCCATAAATTCATAGAACGCGTGAAGAGGTTGGTCTTGGAGGCGAATCACGTGCCTGATCTGGCAGGCGTTGGAAATCTTCTCCTCACGCCTGAAGGAGAAGTCAAACTCGTAGATATCAACAATATTTCCAAGGTCTCATTTGGGTCTGCGATTCCCATTGATGACAAGGGATACCCGGTGTGTGACAAATCCATTCAGGCCTTGGCTCTCCTCGAGCAGAAGATACTTGTTAAGGCCATAGATAAAAAAGACGCTGTGTACAAAGCATTTTTTGAGCCTCAAAGAATGATGCGCGTTAAAGCCTTAGAGGACAAATTCCATTTTTCCATGGTGTATCCCGATTATGATATGGATTGATTGTCTTTAATATGGTTCCAGCCCTGATGGACTCCTGGAATCCCAAACGCCAATAAGCGTACAAACCTATATCGGGGCCTGTCTCATTCTTTTCTTGGCGAGCTTCAAAAAAAAACTGGTTAAACCTATTCATGTCCATTACTGGCATTATTCTTGTCCTTATCTCCGCCACCCTTCATGTGGGCTGGAACTTCCTCATCAGATCCAGTTCAAACCCAAGAGTCTTTCCCCTCATAAGAGGCACCGCAATTATCGGTATGTCGGCCATTTTTTTGGCCAGAATACCTCTGTATCCCATTCCTTCTACGGTGTGGTTTTATGTTTTGCTCTCAGGTTTTGTGCATGCACTTTATGTCTTGTCTCTCAGTACCGCCTATGTGAAGGGTGACATCTCATATGTGTATCCCATTGCGCGATCAGCCCCAGCTTTTGTGCCGATTGCCGGATTTTTCATTTTTGGTGAGACCATATCCTTGCAGGGTGGCGTGGGGATTTCTGTTGTGGTTTTGTGCATTTTCCTATTGCAACTTCGTGGGGGCGATGCGAAGGAATCAAAGCACATATTCGCCTTTATCAGACAGAGGGATAGTTTGTGGGCATTTGCTGCCTTGGCTACGGTCGTCGCTTATAGTCTCATAGACAAAGCGGGTATGGTTGACTTTGGCCAGGTGGAAAAGCTGCCATCCTATCTACATGGACCCACTTTTTTTATGCTGGAAGCCTCCCTTTCCAATCTCATCTATTGGGGCTATATGGCGAGTCGCCGCGAATTTGGAGGCCGCCATGTCTGGAAACGGGAGTGGTTCCGGGGAATCTTGGCGGCCTTGGCCACCATGTTTTCATACAGCTTGATCCTCCACGTCATGAAAACAGAGCACTTGGGTTACATCGTCACCCTGAGACAATCCAGCGTCCTCATCGCCGTTTTAGTGGGGTGGTTGATCCTTAAAGAGAAACAGGGACTGTCAAGACTGTTGATTGCAGGTGCTATGCTGGTAGGCTTCTTTCTGGTGGCGACGGCAGGTTGACAATCGGAATTGTTTTTGGACAAGAACTACCCAAATTCACCATCTAATTTATGTATCGAGACTGAAATTAGCTCGTTGTGGGGTATTCCTGATCACCAGCAAGGTATTAGATGCAAGGCGCCAAGGAGCGACGACTGAGGCGTATGGAGCAATACGCCGCAGGGAGGAGCGATTGAAGGCAACGCAGCCCTGCGACTTTGCTCAGGGCCATGAGCTTGTCGAATGGCAGATGATGCCTTGATGGTGCATCAGACCGCCCCATATTGTTGGGCCATCATAGTGAGATAGGGGGGTACGAAGGCGAGGGCATAGACCACCAGAAGGCCGGAAACGCCAGCGTTTAGGACGAGCAAGAGGAAGACAAACAATGCGGCCGGAAGACGTAATAAAAGGGCTTTCCTCTGCACGCGTCTGCCCGTCCCGCGTCGTAGGATCGTGTAAACCAATGCGAGTGAGAGGATCCACGCCGCACCGACCGCAACTATGTTGTTTTCAAACGTGCTGACCCACCGCAGCGCTCCCCACCAGGTTGTGAAGAGCAACAGATGCGTCCCAAAGAGAGGGACTAGCAGAAGCAGTAAAGACCCTCCCTTTGATGGGGTTGGTCGCATGGACCGTTGGAGCACGAGGGTGCAGCAAAAGGCGAAATAACCCCACCCAAGAATCCCGATGGGTGGGACATGGAATATCCCGGATTCGTTCCAGGACCAGAGGCCGGCATTGACCGCCACCGGCTCAAGAAGCGCGGCGTCTGTGCATACGATGGCACCGGCAGCCAGCGGCACGAACTTGTGCTCTGGGTGCAAGAGTTGGGATGCAAGATCCCATGCGGAGTGGATAATAACGGGCCAGATGAGAATGATCAGAAGGGGTACCTGGTCCAGGAACAAGCTCCAGGACGGAGTATAGCCGTAGAATTCGTAGAGGAGAATGCAACTCTCCTCAGCCGTCCAACATGCGACCGAGACAAGGGCGAATCTGGGGAGAAATTGTCTGGGTTCGGCCTGGTCTATAATGCGGAAAAGGACGTAGAAGACAACGAGGGCAAGGGCAGTCAGTTGCAGGAGCAGCATGTCTAGAGTCCCGCGCCTGGCAGATCAGCTAAAACCCATAGATGGTAGATGATGAATAGGGCAGCGCCGATCCATGTAAGCAGAATACAGTCTTTCGCTGAAATGCCTCGACGCAGGGCACGTTTGTACACCACATACTGAATGACAGGAGCAGCTGCCATAATGAAGATCCGCCAGGGAACGAAGCCGGACACATAGCCCACGCCAAGAACGACCACGGAAAAGAGGAGAAGACCATCCACCATGTGAATGGCCGTGCGTTCTCCGTGCACCACGGGATAGGTTCGGATCCCAGCCAACTTATCCCCCTGCACATCCCGAAGATCGTATATCACCTCATAACTGAGTACAAAGGAAAGGAGAAAGAGGGCCGAGAAGAGCACGGTCACCCAGGTAATCCCTGGTGGAAAATGATGCCAACCCTGTTCCCAGACCAGGGTGGCGAGTGGGTATCCAAGGACAGTGAAAAGGAAGCCAACGGCTGAAGTGGTGTTTTTCCAGAAGTACTGCTGCTTCAGACGGCGCCCTCCAGGCAAGAGGGGCCAATTGTAGAAGAGACCCATCAAGTGACATGTAATTCGTAAAGGGGTGATAGCAGGATTTATGAAATAGACAACCACGAGTGAGACAACCAAGAGGGCGAAACAGATTCCAAGCAGCCACCGGCGATGTCGAACGACAAAACCTGTGCCGCGGATTTCATTGGCCTCGTCTTCTCTGAGGTCCACAATACGGTTGAACAGATTGACGAAGTACCAATCCAGGGCGCATATCCCTGTCAGGAACCATGGATACCTGCCCATAAACAGCCAGCCAAAGGTAAAGGTGCCGAGCGCCGCGATGAACGTAATGTGAAGTCGTCCCACTGAAGCAAACGCTCGGAGGGCCCCTTTCCGTTGCATCTGCTCCATTTCACGATCAACTGGCAACCGTGCCGCCAATGTCATCAGGATCCCCTCCTCCAACTGAAAACATTTACCCTTATCTCCTTGATTTGTCAATTTATCTTGACGCACTGGGGTCCCAGGGCTTAAGCTTATATAGTAACAAATACAAGGGGTTCGAAAAGATATATGGTCTCAGAAGTTATCAAATTTCTCACAATCGATCTGTGGAGAATCCGATCCGGGGATGTCCCCCGTTCGAGATGGTTTCTGGTTAGACTCTTGAGAATTTGCGTCTTGTCTGTCCGGGGACCCCGG
>JASFEQ010000163.1:0-9011 GCA_050124735.1 Desulfobacteraceae bacterium
TATCTTCATTCTCATAGATGTCCACAACCGGTCTCCAGTTGCCCAGACTCATGTCATCATCCAAGCTGGAGCTAGGGAAAAAGCTGCCATCAAAAAGGCGGTTGATACGATTCTGCAATGTCTCCATTTCCCTCATTGGATTCCATGTTACAAGATTCATCATTTATACCTCCTTTGCTTTTGAATTTTGCTCTTTCTTCAATCAAACTCGCTTCTTACTGAAATAATAAGCACGGCTTTTGTGATGTCAACTTGATAATTAGAAAAAATTGTTGCATTATCAAAAAAAATAATTATACTTTAGTAATAAAGACGCTTTCCCACATTATAACCGCATGCCGACGGGAGGTAAAAAATGAAAAAAAATGAAAAAGATGCCCCGCCCAGGAGCATATCTCTACCTCAACCATCTTCCTCAGAACTCCGGGGCAGGCAATCGGTCAGGGCTACCTTTCGGTTATCTGAAAGGGCCATCGAGGCCCTGAGTATCGTTTCATACCATCTAGGCATCAAGCAAAAATCCCTCTTTGATCACCTGCTGGAGGATATAGAGGCCTTGAACCTGATTGCTGAGCGGTTCAAATCCGAAGAATTTGATCAGCCAAAGCGCACTCAGAAGACCTTTGTGCTGAGCAGGAGGACGCTGGGGAGTCTAGAACAGGTGGCAAAGAGTTTTGATACGCCCCGGGATGCCCTTGTGGAATATTCCATTCAGCGACTTTTACCGGTGATTGCCAAGGAGCGAGAAAAACAAGGGCTGCGACAAGAGGTCTTTATTGACATGACCCAGTATCTGAATGAAGGGGAGAAAGTTCTGCAGAAAGCAAGGGAGCGGCTCGGGAAAGACGATCCGGTTTACAACAGATTGGAAACGGCCTTCACGGCCCTCCTAAATGCCTACAAGGATATTCGATCGTTTGTGGAGAAAGGAAAAGGTATTGAGACTTTTTAGGTTAAAATAGAGGTCGGTTTTTCCACAGTCTGATAAGTGACGCTTGAAATTCTCGTTTTCCATAATGCCCTCCAGATAATCCTTCCGTCCAAATACAACCTGATCGAAGATACTCAACATTATTATTTTTATAAAATTTATATAAAAGTAATTTATCAAAAAGTAATATTTTTTTATTGACTATACACTTAGAATGATTACTTTTTCCTTAGTGCTTTTAGTGCGACGAAAAATCGATTTTTAGAATAAAGGAGGATATTTAGATGAGCAAAATAATTGGTATAGATCTCGGCACAACGAATTCTTGCGTTTCCATCATGGAAGGGGGGGAGGCAAAAGTCATTACCAACCCGGAGGGCGGACGTACTACGCCTTCCATTGTGGCCATCTCTGACAAGGGGGAGAGACTGGTGGGGCAAATTGCCAAAAGGCAGTCCATTACCAACCCCGAAAATACCGTCTTTGGGGTAAAGCGACTTATCGGTCGCAAGTATGATTCCCCTGAGGTCCAAAAGGACGTGGAGGTCCTGCCTTATAAGATTGAAAGGGCAGAAAACGGAGATGTCCGCATAACCCT
Organism: Desulfobacteraceae bacterium; assembly: GCA_050124735.1. GTDB lineage: Bacteria > Desulfobacterota > DSM-4660 > Desulfatiglandales > HGW-15 > JASFEQ01. Next base: position 1,530 of record JASFEQ010000163.1, read on the forward strand.
AAGGGGAAAGCACTACAGCCCGGCTGAAATCTCTTCCTATATACTGGCCAGCATAAAGAAGTCTGCTGAAGAGCATCTGGGTGAAAAGATCTCTGATGCGGTAATTACCGTACCCGCCTATTTCAATGACAGCCAGAGACAGGCCACCAAGGATGCGGGCAAAATTGCTGGATTGAATGTTTTAAGGATTATCAACGAACCGACGGCCGCATCTCTCGCTTATGGTTTGGATAAGAAAACAGAAGGCACAATTGCTATATTCGATCTGGGGGGAGGGACGTTTGATATTTCCATCCTGGAGATCGGCGATAGCGTCTTCGAGGTCAAGGCGACCAATGGGGATACCCATCTGGGCGGTGAGGACTTCGACCTGCGGTTGATAGACTATCTGGCTGATGAGTTCAAGAAAGACCAGGGCCTGGATCTTAGAAATGACAAGATGGCCCTGCAGCGACTCAAGGAGGCGGCTGAAAAGGCGAAGATGGAGCTGTCCACTTCCATGGAAACGGATGTGAACCTTCCATTTATCACTGCGGACGCCAACGGCCCTAAACATCTGAATATAAAGATCACCCGTGCCAAGCTTGAAGCCCTGGTGAGCGACCTACTGGACAAGCTCGAGGGGCCCTGCAAAGTTGCCTTGAAAGATGCCGGCCTCTCGGCCAGCAACGTGGATGAGGTCATCCTGGTGGGCGGAATGACCCGCATGCCAGCTGTCCAGGAGCGGGTCAAAAAGATCTTCAATAAAGAGCCTGACAGAGGCGTGAATCCGGATGAGGTTGTGGCCCTTGGTGCCGCCATTCAGGGTGGTGTCTTGAAAGGGGATGTTAATGATGTGCTGTTGCTCGATGTGACTCCACTCTCCCTTGGCATAGAGACTTTGGGTGGCGTCATGACCAGGTTGATCGAAAAGAATACGACCATCCCGACCAATAAGAGCCAGGTCTTTTCAACGGCTGAGGACAATCAGCCGGCGGTGACCGTCCATGTGCTTCAAGGGGAGCGCGAGATGGCATCAGATAACAAGACCCTCGGGCGCTTTGAACTGGTGGGCATTCCCCCTGCACCCAGAGGAATGCCGCAGATCGAAGTATCCTTTGACATCGATGCCAACGGGATTGTGAATGTCTCTGCAAAGGATCTGGCCACGGGCAAGGAGCAGTCTATCAGGATCACAGCCTCTTCAGGACTCTCCCAGGAGGAGATTGATCGACTGGTAAAAGAGGCAGAGATACATGCTGAGGAGGACAAAAGCAAAAAAGAGCTAGTGGATGCCCGCAATGCCGCAGATGCGCTCATTTATACAACGGAGAAATCGATGAGCGAGCTGGGCGACAGAGTAGACAGTGCCACGCGGGCGGAAGTTGAAGACGCAGTGAATAGCCTAAAACGGGCCATGGAAAACCAAGACACGGCCGAGATCAAACGCTTGACAGAGGGTTTGACCCAGGCTTCCCACAAACTGGCAGCATCCATGTACGACCAGGCTTCACAGGCGGGTGCCCCGCAGGGCGGAGCCGGTCCCGAAGACATGGGGCAACCGGGTTCTTCCGGGCCAGATGAAGACGTGGTTGACGCTGATTACCGGGAAGTTGCATAACTGGCCACGCTAAACAAGAAAAGGGCAGTGAAAACAGGCGCTTCTGCGCGTTTTCCCTGCCCTTTCCCATTTCCAGTTCTCTCCCTGCCTTTTACCCCCCCAAATAGTGTCACTTTTTATGCACATTCCTGGTTTTTTCGCAAAAAAAAGCGGCTTTTTCGTCAAATTTGATTTTTTTATTTTGGCCATGTGACTTTTTGTATACTTTTGACCTCGATAACTTGTTGATATTATTATATAAAAATTTTTTTTATGTTTATGTATATTTTTGTTGACACGGTGTTTAAAATAATGTACTATATGTGCACTTTTAGACAAATGAGGCAAAAACCATGAACCCGAAAAACCCTATCACACTCTGTTTACAAGTAATTGCTTTGACGCTCCTGCTCCTGTTCGTGACAAATAAAACGTCAGCGAAAATGGAATCGGCTCCACTACCTGGTCAGCAGGCACAGGTCACTTTTGTTGAGTTCAACACCAACCCGCCCATCTACCTTACGAACCGTTAAGGGATGGCACGAGATGGATTTCAGGATCAAGGAAGAGCGTATTTTGTGAGTGGTTGTTAAATCTTTCCTCCTTTCCTCCCATACCTCCTACAGAGCAGGGCCTTTTGGCCCTGCTCTTGTTTTTGATGCTCTGGGCCAAGCTAAGGCGCTAATTCCCCTGGATGTATGTAAACTCTTACATAGATGTGGAAACTAATTCCTCATGATTTGCGCATTTCTTGGCCTTTTTCCCGATGCTGCCTTGGTAGCACAAGTATAACTATATGAAATTCTTAGTTAAAACACACAAATGTCTGTGTGGCATCTCTTTTGCTGTTTTTTGGCTATTGAAACGTACGTCCACATGACGAACCAGGTTCAATTCCTTCTTTCTCCTGGTGTGGACGTCCATCAAAAAACTGCCCGCATTGCCCCTTACAGGACCTCTCCCGTTCTGTCGGGGGCGTGAGAGGGCAGTGCCTATGTTTGGTTTTGATTAGATCCGAGGGACATGGGTTCACACAAGAATTTATGAATTGGAGGACTTTGGGAAACTCTAGAGGACCCTATTAGCAGGAGACAGACGATGAACGCTTCAAACCAAAAATTGAAGGCAAAGGGTATTGAGACCCGTCTTATCGAATTAATTGTCATGATGTCCCAAGAGGAAAAACAATCTCTGGTGGAGGAGTTGGAGGAACGGCTTCATATAAAGAAAAGGAAATATGTGAGAAAACCCTATTTCTCGGCCGTCTGCTATTCTGCTCAGGAGGGTGCCCATGTGGATTTCATTCAGAATATCAGTGCTGGGGGCGTATTCATAGGAACCCGTCTTCACCCTCCAGTAGGGGAAAAAGTTACTCTCGCCTTTCCCCTTCCCATGTCACAAGAACACATCATGTTAGATGGGGAAATTGTCTGGGCCACCCAGCAGGGCATGGGCGTAAAATTCCAGATGATTAAGCCAGAAGAGGAGGAACGAATGAGTAACCTGGTGGATATGATATAAGGGGAGAGGGGGAGTGCCGCCTATTTGAAAGGCAGGGCCATATCTGGCTCTGCCTTTTTTTTCCATTTTTTCGAAATAGTCTGAAAGGAATCTTCAACTTACATTCCTTTTATCTGGTACATTGTATTCAAAATAGTTAACTTAGTGCATAAGAAATGGCTTTTGTGGGGCGAACTCATGCGCTTTCCCCCTTGCTATGTGGCTCTGTGAAATCCGCGCATTATCCGGCAGGGAGGGCCCCTTCTTGTGAGGATTCGGCCTGGAATGTGCGCTTCTGTGGTCGCCTAGAAAACGGAGTGAAAGAGAGACAAACATGAGACCAAATAATTTCCTGAATAAACATTCTTACGGAGCTGAAACGACGGCAAAATATGGAAAGTCCCATAAGGCCCTCGCAGGTTTTTTGCTCTGGTTCATTATTTTGTCCGTCTCTCCAGCCTTCTCGCATGCCGCTGAAAGTCTACCTGATCTGCCACCTGGCACAGAGGCCTCAAAAGATCCCATTTTTTACCATTCCGCATCACCGGGAATTAATCTGGTTCTTCACGATCGATTCAAGGAAAGTCTCCTCTTGTTTGAAGAACTCGAGCAGAAATACCCGAACCATCCAGCCCCCCATTTCTTTAAAGCAGCAACCTATCAGAGCTGGATGAGCCTCTCTCGGCTAAACAAATTTCAGGAAGAGTTCGAAAAGGACATTCAACTGACCATTGAGAAAGGCCATGAATTGTTAAAGCGGGGGAACGATCCATGGGTCTTTTTTTACCTTGGTGCTGCATACGGGTATAGGGCCTTCAATGAGTTTCGCAAAAATAACTGGATCGATTCCTATTTCGATGCCAAGAAGGGAGTGGATAGTTTCGAGGAGGCCTTAGAGAGGGATCCCAAGCTCTTCGACGTCTATTTGGGTCTGGGTTCCTACCACTACTGGCGTACGGCCAAATCAAATTTCCTCCGCCTTATCACGTTTTGGATCCCGGACAAGCGGGAACTGGGGCTTCGCCAGATTGAATTCGCATTTCAACACGGCTCTTATTCCCCGGATCAGGCGGGCTATAATCTGATCGCTGCCTATTTTGATTATGGTCAGTATGATAAGGCCATGCAGATCCTCAATCGCATCCTGGAGAAGAAGAAGACTGCAGGTCTTTCTGATCTCTACTACAAGGGTCGGCTCCTGATAGAATTTGAGCGATGGGCAGAGGCGGAATCGGTATTTCGTGAGATTCTCGAGCACCTGGAAAACTACAAATTTGCCTCAGCCGGGTATAAGGCGGAGTGCATGTTTTGGATTGCAGCACTACTAACAAAACAAAAAAAGAGATCCGAAGCACTTGAATTCGCAGAGATGTCATTGGCCCAGAGCGGGGAAAGGGATGCGGATTCAGAGTTGGAAGGTCCGTTTGAAAATTTCAGAGAAATCGAAGACAGATTACAAAGGCTTCATCAGTACCTGACAGGGGAAGGGGAAGGAGAATTCTACTGGTAGGATAAGGATCCGCTCTTTGGCTAGGGGACTGAATAAAAAGCAGGGTCAAAGGGGGGAATTTTCCGGCAAAACGACCAAACGCCTAAAAAAAGCTATTTAGCGCACCCCCCACCTTTTTTGAAGGATCAGCCAGATCCACATGGGAAAGCGATCCCCTTGTTTTTAATATAACTAATTGAATTATTTAATGAAATAAGCCACTTTGCCCTCCCCCTCTTTTGTAACATGTGTTCTTTCAAAAGCTTTTCCTATGACAAGTCGCTTGGAGGGAACTCTGAAGTTTTTTGGCTCACGCTTATAACCTCTGAAATTTCTTGACAAATTGATGGTTAGACTGTAATTTCCTTTCATTGCGGTGGGAATACCCTTCGAATCCAGAGAACCTTTTCCCCCAGGAGTATTGCCCATGACCCTCACAAAAAATCATATCATAAGTGCTCTCCACAACCAGCTGGAGCTTCCCAAGACCAGATCTACGGAACTGGTTGAATCCCTTTTACAAATTATCAAGAAATCCCTCGAAAATGGGGAGGACGTCCTGATCAGTGGGTTTGGGAAGTTTTCTGTAAAGAGGAAAAATGAGCGGAGAGGCAGGAACCCCCAAACGGGGGAAGATCTGGTGCTGGGTTCAAGGAGAGTTGTGACTTTCAGGTGTTCACCGGTTTTGAGGGAGAGAATAAATAAGGAGGGGTAAGGGCCGCAAATATATCCTCCTTTCCCTGCTTCTTGTCATACCCACAGGGTTTGTCTTCAAGTTCTATTCAGGGCCCCTTCAATGGTGGTTCAATGACTACGGTGCCGGAGTGCTCTATGTCATCTTCTGGATCCTGGCCGTCTTTCTCATTCTTCCATCTGAAAAGGCCGCAAACACCATTCCTGTGTGGATATTCCTCATCACCTGTGCCTTAGAAATACTTCAGCTCTGGCATCCTCCGATTTTGGAAAAAGTTAGATCTCATTTTTTGGGGAGCACTTTGATTGGCTCCTCTTTCACGTGGTGGGATTTTCCCCATTATGGGGTTGGTAGTATTATCGGGTGGGTTTGGATAAGGCGGATTCTCAGGCGTGGCGATTGAATGAATACCTATTTAAGAGAGCCTCGAACCGTTGAATCTCCCACGAAAACACTGGACCAGTCGTTCACCCTCGTCCATTCAGTTCTACGCTCCAATCGGGACCTTCTTTCTTTTCCACGCCTTCTTTCCACGCCCCCGCTCAAAAAATAGCCGAGCTTGTATACTATGCGCCTGTCATTTCCAGAGCGTCGATCGAAGCCAAATCTTCTTCTCTCCACCATTCTGCCACCTCCTCAGCCGTCTTGCTCTAAAACGCAACCCCATATGAAACGATGCGAGACAGCGCCCAGCAAGAGGCTCCTGCACAGGTGCTAAGGGCAATGGCGCAAAGAGGATTCATAAAACTGTGGGTAGGGTTAGCACCTATTCGGGAACGAATTGAGAGACAGTATATATGAATTCAAGGCCTTAGGCAATGTGATTCTGCTGGTTGCTCAGTTCCCGGAGGCCCCATTGATCCATTCATCAATGGCTTCCTTATCAAACCTCCAGACCCTGCCGATCCGAATGGCTGGAATGATACCCTCTGCAGCATGTTTGCATACGGTAATTTCATGCAACTTTAAATATTCTGCCAATTCCTTAGTCGTCATTATGTCAGGCACGACAACCTCCTCTATGTTTTTCCGATGTTTTAATGACTAATGGTAAGTTCCTACGATTCTATTATTATCTAAGCTAATAACAAAAACTTAAAATTCAATAGCAAGGCCCTGATTTCTTAATAAGAATATGTCGGTTTAAGTGTCCCATTTGGCTGGTCTTCCCGCTCTCAGGATTTTCTCCGGCCCTTTTTCATTTTGATGACCAGGAGTAATCCCGCAACAAATCCGCCCACATGGGCAAACCAGGCGATTCCCGCCCCTCCTCGTGATCCCCACCCGGCAAGACCTCCTAGAATCTGTATCAATATCCAGTAGCCGATCATGATAATTGCCGGAACCCTTATCACCTGCACAACAACAAACAATATCAACAGGGTCGTGATGCGGGCCCTGGGGAAAAGCCACATATAGGCCCCCATAACCCCTGCGATGGCACCGCTGGCTCCTATGCTGGGGACCGTTGAATGAGAATTTGTGGCAATATGAGATAACGACCCAGCCACACCGCATAGGAGGTAAAAGCACAAGTATCTAAAATGGCCCAGCCTGTCCTCCACATTATCCCCAAATATCCAAAGGAACAGCATATTGCTGAGGAGATGAATCCAGCCTCCGTGCATGAACATGGCGGTAAGAAGGGTCAGAGGCACAGGGACCAGGGCCGGGGGATCTTTATCCACAAAGTGGGTGAATTCATAGGGGATGGCGCCGAGGCGCAAGAAGAGGGTTTGAACCTCTTGAAAGGCGAAAAGTTGCTGATACATGAAGAAGGCCAAGTTGGTGAAGATCAGGATGATGTTCACAACAGGAATCGTCTTGGACCGATTTTCGTCTTTTAGCGGTATCACGTATTTTCCCGAAAAAAAGCCTGCGGCACATTAAATCTTTTTTTGATCATATTGACAATACCCAGTCCGCTCTCCAATAATACAGCATGGCATCGTTGCCTAACCTAAACACCCGTTCTTTCTGCGTGGAGAAGGCCAGGACAGAGGACGGAGGACGGAAGACAGAGGAGAAAAGACAAAAGGCACGGGGAATAGATGCATGCTACAGAGCCGACTAACAAAACGTGAGTTCTTGAAGTTTGGTGGGAGGAGTCTCTGTGCCCTTTGGGCGGCTCATCTGTTCTGTGTCCCAAAAATAACTCGGGCAAAAATGCCCGTAAAAGGCCTCATCAAGACGAAACTCTCCCCCTATTTCACCCCACTG
>JASFEQ010000164.1:0-8977 GCA_050124735.1 Desulfobacteraceae bacterium
TGGCGCAGCAAGGGGAGCCCTGGCTGAAATGGCGCATAAACAGAGACCCCATACGTTGATCGAAGAAGCCTATCGAAAAATCAAGCAGATGCTTCTTGAGCAGAAATTTGCCCCTGGGCAGCGGTTGGTGAACAGCGATCTGGCTGAGATATTGAGCATGTCCAGGACACCGATCATCAACGCCCTGAACCGACTGGTTCAGGACGGGTTTATTGGCTTTGAGGGTTTTCGCGGATTCTACGTGAGATCCATTGATACTCAAGAGGTGTGGGATGCCTTTGGCGTTCGAGAAGCACTGGAGGTCTATGCCATGGAGCAGGCCATCAAACTAAGCGATACCCGTGACATGGTGGATCTGGAGGAGAAAGTCAGGATTCATGCAGAATACAAGCCCCATTATTATACCCGCAGGAAGTTCATATTGGATTCTGAATTTCACCTTCAAATCGCGACCATGGCCAAGAATCGAATCCTCAGATGGCTCCTGAAGCGGAACTTTGAACACATCTTCCTTCGCGCAAGATTGGACCATTACGATCCCCGCCGAATGGTGTCCTCTGCACAAGAGCATCATGAACTCGTGGAGAGAATGAAGAAAAAGGACATCTTGGGAAGTGTGGAACGCGTCCGAAGCCATATTCAGAAGGCAAGGGATGAGGTGGTGAGATGTCTTTCCACCGAAGCACTTGAAGAAGCAGAAACTGTCGAGGTGTAGGCCATGAAGAAGACAAGAGAGCACATGGATCAGTGGGAGAACACAACGCTCAAGAAAGTCTTGAATCGTTCGCCCGAAAGGGAAGAGGTTTTCAGGACTGAAAGCGGCATTCCGGTTAAAAGGCTCTACACCCCTGTGGACGTGGAAGCCACTGATTATGATGCCGATCTGGGTTACCCCGGACAATACCCTTTCACCCGAGGGGTCTATCCCACCATGTACCGCGGGCGGCTGTGGACCATGAGAAATTATGCGGGATTTGGCACTGCTGAGGACACCAACAAACGCTATCGCTATCTCCTGGAGCAGGGCATGCCAGGTTTGTCCATGGCCTTTGATCTCCCAACGCAGCTGGGCTATGACTCGGATGACCCGCTGGCCGAAGGCGCTGTGGGCAGGGTGGGGGTTGCGGTGGATACATTAGCCGACATGGAAATCATCTTTCAGGGTATCCCCCTGGATAAGGTATCCACCTCCATGACAATCAACGCACCCGCCACCATTCTGCTGGCCATGTATATTGCCGTGGGAGAGAAGCAGGGTGTGTCCCAAGAGAAGCTCATGGGAACCACCCAGAATGACATTTTAAAAGAGTTCATAGCCAGGGGAACCTATATTTTCCCGCCCGAGCCAAGCATCAAGCTCGTTTTGGATGTGGTGGAGTATTGTGCCGAGCATGTTCCACGGTGGAACACCTTGAACATTGCAGGATATCATTTCCGCGAAGCGGGTGCAGATGCCATACAGGAACTGGCATTCACCCTTGCAGATGCCATCACGTATATTGAGAAGGCCAGGGAAAGGGGCCTTGAGGTGGATGATTTTGCGCCGCGCCTCTCCTACAGCCTCGGGTGCTATATGGATCTGTTCGAAGAGTCTGCAAAATTTCGGGCTGCAAGAAGACTGTTTGCGAAAATCATGAAAGAACGTTTTCAGGCCAAGAATCCAAAGAGCTATCTCTTCAGGATCTTTACTGGTTCCTGCGGCTCCACACTGGTGACACAGCAACCCATCAATAACATCGTCAGGGTGACCATGCATGCCCTGATGGGAATCCTTGGGGGCGATCAGGCCATTCACACGGCCTGCTGGGATGAGGGTTATGCCATCCCCTCAGAGGATGCAGCGACAATTGCCCTCAGAACCCAACAGATCCTTGCACATGAATGCGGCCTGAGCCATACCATCGATCCTTTGGCGGGGTCTTATTATGTGGAGTCTTTGACCACTGAGATCGAGAAAAGGGCCATGGAATACCTGGAGAAAATAGATGAAATGGGCGGGATGCTGGGGGCCATTGACAACGGCTTTGTGTACAGGGAAATCCAGGAAAGCAGCGTAAGATTCCAGAAGCGGGTTGACAGCGGGGAGAGGGTCATTGTTGGACTCAACAAATATGTGATGCCAGAGGAAGAGGATCTAACGGAGCAGGATATCTTTCAAGTGGATGCCAGCGTGGAAGATATCCAGAAGGAGAAGCTGGCCAGAGTCAAGGCGGAGAGAAGCGATAAAGAGATCCAAAGGCGTTTGAAGGAACTGCAGAGGGCCATTGAAAAGGATGAGAACCTCATGCCTTACATCATCCAGGCGGTCAAGGGCTATGCCACCGTGGGGGAGATCTGCAGGGTCATGAGGGAGAAGTGGGGGGAGTTCAGGGCGTCCACATATATCTAAGAGGCTGTCGGAAAACGCCCATCTGCCATTCCACAAGCCGTTCGACAGGCTCACGGTCCTGAGCAAAGTCGACCCTTCGACATCGCTCAGGGTCGATGCTGAGCAAGGTCGAAGCATCGCAGGGCTGCGTTACCTTCATCCCTCGTCACTGCGGCGTACTTTTATGTACGCCTCTCGCAGATACCGCCCTTTGGCGGTGATTCCTCGGGATTTCCGAAGCCTTGCATATGGATATTTTCCATCAGCCTCTCAAGAGCAGGTTTTTCGACAGTCTCTAAGTGAAACTGGGGAAATATGAGAACAAGAAAGATCAGGGTATTGATTGCAAAGGTGGGGCTAGATGGCCATGACCGGGGGGCAAAAGTGGTGGCCCGTGCCCTGAGAGATTCAGGTATGGAAGTGATCTATACGGGGATTCGACAGACCGTGGATCAGGTGGTCAACGCCACCATTCAAGAGGACGTGGATGTCCTGGGTCTGAGTTTTCTTTCCGGTGATCACATGGTGCTGATCCCCAAATTGATGAAGGGCCTCAAGGCCCATCGTGTTGAAGATGTTATGGTGGTTGTGGGGGGTATCATCCTTCAGCGTCAGGTCCAGGCACTTATGGAGATGGGGATTGAAAAGGTGTTTCTCCCTGGCACACCGCCTGACAGAATCGTAGAACTTATCAGAGAGAGCGTCCGGTAAAGGAACAGGGTTATAGCAAAATGAGGCCAAGCCCCTTTTCCCAAGGCCATATCTATATTGTCACGGCTATGGCCTGTGGAATTTTTTTTAAGATATGGCCTTTCGAAAAAGGGCGTGGCCTCACTTCGTACGCCTGCGGAGAACGACGCCCACCGGAAACCGGGGACCCGCCCCGAAGGGGTGAGGTCTGAGCGGCCTGTCTCGCCGAAGTCTTAACGAAGGCGGAAGCCAAGCGAGCGCAAAGAAAAAGGGCTATTTCTGAAAGGAAACTAATTAAGGATAGGAGAAAACTGAAATGATCATTGACACCCATGTACATCTGATTATTCCAGGCTTTGTAAAAAGCAAGTTCATCTTGGGAAATGCGAGAATGGCTTCCAATATTTACAATAGGGTCCATGGAACAAAAATAACGCCCAGCGAATACATTGATCTCTTGAAGGACAGGGTGGACCCCGATTGTAGCAAGTTGATCGAGACCATGGACAGAGCGGGGATAGACAAGAGTGTCATATTCGGCGTGGATTGGGCCTATGCCGTCACAGGGGAGCCGAGAGTTGACAACAGAGAGCAGAATCGTATCCATGCGGAGATGGCTAACAAGTATGAAGGACGGTTCATCCCTTTGGCGGCCCTCGATCCCAGGCGACCGGATGCGATAGAGCAGGCCAAGGAGGCTATCGAAGAACTTGGCATGAAGGGCTTTAAGCTTCACCCATCGGCGGGTTTCTATCCGAATGACCCTGTCTGTTTCCCCTTATACGAGAAGTGTGCAGATTGGGGGGTGCCGATTATGTTTCATAGCGGTGGGATAGAATTCAATTGGGAGTTTGGGCAACCTATCTACATAGCCTCTGCTGCAGAGCATTTTCCAGAAGTCAAAATGATCATGGCCCATGCTGGGTTGGAGAGTTGGGATCAGGCCAGGTTGGCGGCAACGGCCTTGGCCAATGTGTATGTGGATCTTTCGATCCGTCAGCTGGATTACCGTGTGAACCCTCAGGCGTTTTATCGATGGTTGCGGGAATTTATCGACTGGACGACGCCCTGGAAGGTCCTTTTTGCCAGTGACACCCCCATGCCCACCTTCTGGTGCCCTGAGGAAGAATGGGTCAAGGCGATCAAGGAACCGGATACGGATATCCCATTCACGCAGGAGGAGAGAGATATTGTCATGGGAAAGGCTGCCCAGTTGGTCTTCAATGTTGAGGACTAACGCGTTTGCTGACCGCTGATAACCTTTCTTTTGAAATGAAAACTTTGCATGCTTAGCAAGCCATAAGAGGCATAGAAAGAAGGAGAAAAGGATATGATTATCGACGTTCATAGGCACATGATTATTCCCGGGACGGTTCAGGGTGACTACATCCGTGGCGCCCAGAAGAGTTTCGCCATGATGTACAGAAAGACCCATGGCGTGGAAATCTCTGACAAGGATTTCACGGAAAAAGTCGTGAGACCATGGATCGATCCCAATGGTGAGAACATCATCGAGGAGATGGATGACGCAGGAGTGGATATTTCCGTGACATTTGGCGTGGATTACGGGCTGCTCTTTGGAGAACCACCGGTGCATATATTTGATCAGAACAAGATGTACACCGACGCGGCCAATCGCCAGAATGGCCGGTTTATTCCCTTTTGTGCCATTGATCCTCGCCGCAAAGGGGCTCCCAGGCACGTGGATCAGGCCATACAGGAATGGGGCATGAAGGGATTGAAGCTGCATGCCGGTGTGGGGTACATGCCGGATGACCCGGTCGCCTACTGGGTTTACGAAAAGGCAGCCGAGTACAATATACCGATCATGGTTCACACGGGTGGTGCCCCCTCGGTGGCCCTTCGCTGGGAGAACTCCAGGCCGGCCTATTTTGCCTCGGCAGCGGCCCGTTACCCGGAAGTGGACTTCATCTTTGCCCATTGCGGGGATATAGGATGGTGGAGAGAGGCCATACAGGCAGCTGCATGGCTCAAGAATGTCTATGTGGATTTGTCCCTCTGGCAAAAGCCTTACAAGCGTCTGCCAAAGGCCCGCTTTTATCAGTGGCTGCGGGATATCATTGATCTGGCAGGGGCAGATAAAATCATGTTCGCCACCGATGCCCTGTACCCCAATCTTATGTGTCCCCTCAAGGAATGGGTCCAGGCATTTACAAACCGGGAAACAGATATCGAGTTCACGGATGAGGAGATCGATATGATACTGGGGGGAACCGCAATGAAGGTTCTCAACTTAGAAGCGTGATGGCGAAAAGTAATTTTTACGAGAGACATTTGTGGTTGTATGGAAAGAAATCCAAAATTTAAAATCCCAATTCCAAAATAAATCCAAATGTCAAATGATCAAGACCTCAAATACAAAAGACACTTCAAATTTAATCAGAAAAGATTTACGGGAGAAAAGGTATGGGAGATATCATTGACGTCATCATGAGCAGGAAGAGTATCCGGAGGTACAAACCGGATCCGATCCCGGATGAAATGATCGACAAGATTCTGGAAGCTGCGAGATGGGCCCCCACAGGCGAAAATTATCAGCCCTGGCGGTTCATCGTCATTCGGGATCAGGAGACCAAGGACCGGATTGGCAGGCTGGCAAGGCTGGGAAGCGGTTCGAGGATGACCGCTTGGTATTGCCTGGGAGAGATGCAGCCGAGATTTGAAAAGATTAAAGACCCTGAGAAGAGGGCAGAGGTTTTGCGCTTCATGTATTCCGGTGAGGTCTCTGAGTTTGCCCGGTATGCACCGGTGGTCATTGCGGTCATCGGCACACTTATGGAGGGTTCCGTGGATGTGCCCTATGACCTGTCGGCAGCCATTGAAAACATGCTCCTCGAGGCCCATTCCCTGGGCCTGGGTGCCTGTTGGGTACACGGACCCGTGGCGAGCACCCGGGATGCGAAGAAATTCAAGGAGATTCTGAAGATCCCCACGGGCATGGGGGAGTACAAGGTCATTGCCTATGTGGCCATTGGCTGGCCCAAGGAGCAGCGAAAACATCCCAGGCCAAAGCTGCCTTTAGAGGATATGGTGTACTGGGAGGAATTTGGCAGGAAAGAGAGGCCGAAATATGAGTAATCCCAATATGAACGAGATGGAGTACTGCAACGACGTGCTGGTGAGGCTTGAGGAGCTTCTCTTTCATGAACTGTCCGGATGTGCTGCATGGAAGGTGGAATTGGTGGGGGTGGATTTCATACAATCCAAGGACATTCAGGGTGACACCCCGGATGCTGTGATTCAAAACTGCATCAAAGAAATCAAGGATGCAGGGTTTGTAGAGGAGATGAATTATGCCATCAGTGGTCAGGATGTGAAGCTGGAACTCATCATGAAGGGCTGCCGCCACCTTCCCAAGGAGGTAAAGCTCAGGCAGGATGGCGTTAAACCCTATATCTGTCCCATCACCAACATGGTCTTAGATCAATTGATCGAAAAGCTCAAGTTCGAGACAACCTATGTGGCGGATCTCCATATTGATGAGAACAGGGGAGAGTGCAGGGTATGGAGTGCCATCTACGAGAATGAGGATAAGATTGGCAGCGTCTGCAACTGGCACGAAGAATGAGAAGGGGTGCCCCCGACTTTATGTCACTTCATAAACGGTGATGATCACTTCATTTGCAAGGCGTTGGCCGGTTGCAATGGCGACGAGGTTGTTCAGCCACTTGTAGTCTGGCGAGCCTGTCTCAAAGATTGGGGTCGTTCGAAAGTAGTATTCACTGGCGTCAACCTTTTCACCTGCTGCCAGACGCTCCATTACCTCCTTAGGACCGTGCCGCAATCCCCAGTTAGACACATAAATGAGGGCGCCATCATCCGTTTCCAGCGTATATCGTGCCTCCAGTTCAGTGATGCCGTCATATCGGATAATTTGCCAGTCGGCACCACCCGGCAACACACGTCCTGATAGTCTGGGCCCGGAAAAAGCGCCGCCCTTGATGTTGATGATACGCCTCTCCCCGTAAGGCGATTTGCCCAATTCCAGGGGCGTCTCCACTTCAACCCTTGAGGTATAGAGGAGTTGAAGAGATGGTGTTACCGAAACCTGTGGGATTTTTTCTTTGCTCATGTCAATACCTCCTTAGTTGCCCAGGATGAACACCTCATTCTAATCACGCGCAGGTCAACCTTGATGTCGCACATTTTGGCTTATGTAACTGACAAAGGAATCCGTCATGGAACCGCCCCTGAACACTTCATCTGCCCCCATTTCTTTCATAACCGGAATGTCTTCGGGGGGAAACGACCCGCCCACAAGGAACAGGACGTCGTTCAGTCCGTTTTTCTTCATCTCCTCCACGATCTTTGGCGTGTAGACGAGATGTTCACCCGATAGATAACTCACGCCGATCACATCCACATCCTCATCTATGGCGGCCTGCACGATTCCCTCAGGCGTCTGGTACATACCCAGGTAGACCACTTCCATCCCTGCCTCCCTCAGAAGGGCGGCCACCACCTTAGATCCGCGGTCGTGACCATCCAAACCCACCTTACTGATGATGACTCTGATCTTCCTTTGGGCTCCCATCGGCTTTGTATGTCCTCTCAACTGAACGGTGATTCTGTGACGTTCATAGGATCATAGGAATAGCCGTAGACTTGGCGGACAGTCCCCAACAGTTCGGCAGTGGTCGCACACGCCTTGGTGGCTTCTATCATGGCCGGAATGGTGTTTTGTCCTTCAGCAGCGTCATCTCGAAGGCGCTTGATGGCTTGGGATACTTTTCTTGCGTCCCGACTCTGCTTGAGTCTTTTTACATCTTCTATCTGCTGACGGGCTGAGTGCTCGGGAATGCGTTGCACACCCAGGGGAGTTGAAGTCTCAGGTTCACTGGTGAAGATATTGACGCCAACAACGAGCTTATCTCCCTTGTCTAGCTCTTTCTGGCGTTTGACGCCTTGCTCGTTAAATTGACGGTCCAGCCATTCTCTCCTGATGGCTTCCTCCATTCCACCCATCTCATCCACTTGCTTCATTATCTTCAAGGCCTCTTCCTCTAACTTATCGGTTAGGCTTTCAACAAAGTAGGAACCACCCAACGGATCGGCCACATTGGTGACGCCCGTCTCATAGGCTATTATTTGTTGGGTTCTCAGGGCCTGAAGATGACCCTTCTCGGTGGGCAGGCACATGGGTTCATCGTACGAACAGCAGTGGAGCGATTGGACGCCCCCGAGGACTGCTGCCAAGGCCTCGAAAGAAATACGGACCAGGTTGTTCAGTGGTTGTTGGGGAACTAGGGAACATCCGGCGGTGTGAACGGCAAAGCGAAACTGCATGGATCGAGGGTCTTTGGCCCCATACCTATCTTTCATCAACCTGGCCCACATCCGTCGTGCCGCCCGGATCTTGGCGATTTCCTCGAAGAAATCGATGTGAGCTGAGACGTAAAAGGTGAATCGAGGGGCGAACTCATCAATGTGCAGTCCACGCCGCAGTAACTCATCGATATAGCACATGGCAATCCCGAATCCAAAGGCTACTTCTTGAGGCGCGGTGATTCCCTGCTCCCTCAGATCGTACATGTTGACGGTGGTGTAATACCACTTGGGCATGTTTTTGGTGCAATACTCCATCACGTCGGATCCCAGTTTGATGGAAAGGTCAAGTGGACACGCAGGCCTGAACCCGCAGTACCGAAAATGGATGGGATCGTTCTGAATGGAGCCCCGCAGGATGCCAATGTCATAGCCCTTCTCCTGCGCAACAGCCACGTACTGGGCCATGGTGGCGGCAGCGGTGGGTGAAGCGGTAATGAGAGACCAGCTAACCCTGTCCAGAGGAATGTCCCCAACCAGTATCTCCATATCTCTCATGGAGGATATGTTTACCCCTGTCAGTCCCACCTCGTTCTGAGCCCAGGGATGGTCTGGATCCAAACCCATCTCATA
>JASFEQ010000165.1:0-8934 GCA_050124735.1 Desulfobacteraceae bacterium
GTTATACTGGATTTGGTTAAATCGTTTCAACGACTTAACCGACTGTAAAGAAGATGGAAGAAATCATCAAAGAGCTTGATGACCTCAGAGAGAAGATCAGGTACCACAACCAACGGTACCACGTGCTGGACGATCCTGAAATCTCAGATGCCGAGTATGATAGGATTTTTCAGCGTGTGCTGGAGCTGGAGCGGCAGTACCCCGAGCTGGTGAGACCTGACTCCCCTACTCAGCGCGTGGGAGCAGAACCCCTAGACGCTTTCACGCAAGTGACACATCGCCAGCCCATGCTCAGCCTGGAGAATGGATTTGACGAACAGGGCATCAGGGACTTCGATGCCAGACTGAAGAGGTTTTTGGGAGAAGATCCTCATGTGGAATACACCGTTGAGCCAAAGATCGATGGTGTGGCCGTGGAACTGATTTATGACGGGGGCGTCCTATCCGTCGCCTCCACGAGAGGAGATGGGTATGTGGGTGAGGATATTACCTCCAACATAAAGACAATCCTCTCTGTCCCCCTTACCCTCTTCCCCATTTCAGAAAACGTCACCATACCTGAACTCCTGGAAGTGCGAGGCGAGGTCTACATGGAAGTGAAGGCCTTCGAAGAACTGAATGAGAAGAGGCTGGCTCAGGGTCTCGCTGTCTTTGCCAATCCGAGAAATGCAGCAGCAGGCTCCTTGAGACAACTGGATCCCCGGGTAACCGTCAAGAGACCCTTGGACATGTTTTGCTACGGAATAGGAGAATTAAGGGGGCAGAACTTTGAAACCCAAATGGAATTGATGATTGCCCTTCAGGTGTTGGGCCTGAGGGTCAACAGGCCCCATATTAGGGCGTGTCATAGCCTAGAGGAAGTCATCGGCTATTGTCACCAACTGGAGGCAAAAAGGTCCCAGTTTCCCTATGAGATTGATGGCGCCGTGATTAAGGTCAATCAACTTGACCTTCAAGCCCGTCTCGGGCAGAAGTCTCGCAGCCCCCGATGGGCCATGGCTTACAAGTTCAGACCGACTCAGGAGACCACAAGGATCATAAAAATTGACGTCCAGGTGGGACGTACAGGCGCATTAACTCCCGTAGCTCACCTTGAACCCGTTGAAGTTGGGGGCGTTACGGTCACGCGTGCAACACTGCACAATCAGGAAGAGATCGAGAAGAAAGATATCCGGGAAATGGACACAGTAATCGTTCAAAGGGCGGGCGATGTCATCCCTGAGGTGGTGAAGCCTATAGCCGCCAAGAGAACGGGAATCGAAAAGAGATATATAATGCCGACCCACTGCCCCGTCTGTGGCGCCCAGGTGCTCAAGAATGAGGGAGAGGTGGTACTGAGATGTCCAAACCCTGACTGCCCAGCCCAGGTCAAGGCGTCGTTGAAGCACTTCATTTCAAAGGGAGGTATGGACATAGACGGACTGGGAGATAAGATCGTCGCGCAATTGATCGAAAGAGGCATGGTCAAAGAGGCAGCCGATCTTTATGAACTGGATTTTGAAAATCTTCTTCAGCTGGACAAGATCGCGGAGAAATCGGCCAATAATCTCCTCAATGCCATTGAAAAGAGCAAAAAGGCCACGCTCTCCAAGCTTATCTATGCCCTCGGGATAAGACATGTGGGAGAACATGTTGCTGAAGTGCTGGCAGAGCATTTTACTGGCCTTGAAAGGCTTCAAAAGGCCCACGAGGACGAACTTTTGTCCATCCATGAGATTGGACCCCAAATAGCGGAGAGTGTTGTCTCCTATTTTGCGGACGAGTCCAATCAAAGAAACATTCAGCGTTTGCTTGGGGCTGGGATCCATTTTGGGAGTACTCCTGCCGTAGATCGTACGTCTTTGAAAGGCAAGTCGTTTGTGATCACAGGAACACTCAATGCCATGACACGATCAGAGGCCAAAGGGCTCATTCAGGTGAAAGGGGGCAGGCTGGCCTCTACGGTGAGTCAAAAAACCGACTACCTGGTGGCTGGGGAGTCTCCTGGTTCCAAACTCCAAAAGGCCCAGGATCTGGGCGTCACCACACTTGACGAGAATGAATTCTTGAAGTTATTAGGAGAAGAGAATGGATAATATCAGGGTAAGGCTGATTATCCAGGGACGTGTTCAAGGAGTATGGTTCAGAGACTCCACCCGCAGAGAAGCAATGGACCTGGGCGTTACCGGCTGGGTGAAAAACCGCCGGGATGGTGGCGTTGAAGTGGTCGCAGAGGGGCCAGAGGAGAGGGTGAAGCCGTTGGTTGTATGGTGTCATCAGGGACCCTCCCATGCCCGGGTAACGGACGTCCATCAAACCAGAGAGGAATGGCAGGGAGAGTTTGATTCATTCGACATTGTCTTTTGATAAAATCCCTTGCTGGATTTTATAAAGCGCCTCCCGAATGCTTTGGGGAGGCTTAAAAGCCCCTTGGAATCGGGCGCGTTGTCTCGAAGTTTTGGGAAGGAAAATTCTTGGATAGGATCATATCTATGAAACGTATCATTTTGACAGCATTGACCTCCGCAATGGTTTTGTGGTTTTTGATCCTAGGGGTTGGGTGCGGTACCACAAAATCAGTGTATAAGAAGGTGACGTTTAAAGACACCGAGCTCAAAAAAAGAGTTTTGGTGCTACCCCTATTGGATCAGGCAGGTGTGGGAGAGGCAAAAGCGGAAGAGTTGACGGCCAAACTGGTGGAACTCCTTAAGGAAGGGGAGCACCTCCTGGTGTATAAAGGAACAGTGCCCACGCCCTCAAGGCAAAGGTTCAGGTCACCAAAATTTGCGGTCGTCATCGACCCGGCTCTGATTGAAAAGGCCGACCAAATGGGCATGAATGTGCTGGTCGCGGGAGTCCTGAACCCCCAAGAAATGACGGCTAGAAGATGGGGAATTTGGCCTATCACGGGCGTAAAACGAGAGGTGGAAGTATCCCTCTTGCTAAACGCCTACGATATCATTGACGGGACGCTTTTTATAACCCACCTGGAAACCCGGAAGATAAAAGTCTCAACAGACAATCCAGAATGGGAGGAGGGAGGGAAGCCCAAGATCGATGAAAGCGAACTGGAAGAGGAATTGTCGGACATTCTCGAAGATCAAGCCTCGACCATTAGAGATGAACTAGAAGAACAGCCGTGGCGCGGTAAGATCATGTCGGTTAATGGAGAGACCATTATGATTAATGCGGGAAAGGACATCGGTCTTTCCAATGGGTGCATGTTCCAGGTCTTCCGTAAGGGAGAACGGATTCGTTCCTTAGACGGTAAGTACTTCTATCTCTTGGGTTCGAAGGTGGGTGAAATTAAGACGGTCAACGTCATGGACGCCCAGGCTTCAGCCGCTCCTGTGAACGGCGGACCTTTCAGGCCAGGGCAGATGATCGCGATAAAATAGCGTTTGGCTTACCTAAGTTTCCAATCCTGAAGGAAGTATCTCTCGATCTACTCCAGTTTCCGAGCGAGAATACCAATCTGTCGAGACCCTTGAAAAACGTTCAATTTTGTTCAAGGTCAAGCCTCCGGCCCGTAGGGCCTACGCCCCGGAGGGGAAGGCGAGGATTTTGACCGTAGGAATACAGGACAATTATTTCGAGGATCAAAATCTGAGTCTGACGCGGCCTGCCCGCCATCGCGAGCCGCTCAGGCGAGGCGGCCGGGAGATTGAGAAACGGGGAACCAGGCAAAGGTTGGGTTTCCCACGGGCCTAGCTTGAAGCTATAAGCGCTTTTGCGTTACCTAAGTTTCCAATCCATAAATGAGGGATTTTTTTGATGAGCAAGGACGCACAAGGGTTTTCGCCGAGGCGTACAAGTTAGTACGTCGCAGGCGGAGACCCGCGGAGGACGCAGCGCATCGGAAAAAGAACGATTTATGGGTGGAAACTATCGCATCATCTCTTTGGCGTGGGCTAGAGCCTCAGGCGACACCACCTTACCTCCCAGCAGGCGCGCTATCTCCTTCACTCTCGCTTCTGCATCCAGTTCCGAAATAATGGTCTGGGTTCTCTTATCCTTGACCCTCTTCTGTACGAGGAAGTGTGTGCGCCCCTTCCTTGCGATCTGGGGAAGATGGGTTATGCACAGGATCTGGTGATATGCGGCCAGGGACTGGAGTTTATCCCCCACCACCTCTGCGGTGGCCCCCCCAATACCGGAATCCACTTCATCGAAAACGAGCGTTTCAACAGACGCGGTTCTGGCCAAGATGGTCTTCATGGCCAGCATAATTCTGGACAACTCTCCCCCAGAGGCGATCCTGGAAAGGGGCCTCAATTCCTCTCCCACATTGGGCGAAAGCATGAATTCCACCTTATCCTGGCCATCGGCGTTCATCTCTCCCATCGCGCTTTCTGGATCCTTCTCGCCCGCAGCACCCTGCATATGGAAGCGGACCTCAAATCGGGTCCCTCCCATGTCAAGGAGGCCCATTTCACTTTTCACGGATTTCTCAAGGGTCTGGGCAACCCTCTTCCTCTTCTTGGATAGGTGGGCCGCCTTTTCCATAATGTCCCTTTCCTTGTCTTTGAGTGCTCCGAGGGTTCTCTCCAGCTCCGCCTTCTTCTGATCCAGATTATCTACCCTATGAGAGAGTTTATCTCTTAAGCGACTCACATCTTCCAGGGAGGGACCATATTTCCTCTTTAATCTGTTTAACAGCTGAAGTCTCTCCTCCACCTCATCCAGCCGAGCGGGATCTGCGGTGATGGTCTTTCGCAGATCACGGAGTTCCAGGGCTGTCTCTTCCAACTCCACCTTGGCCTTCACGAGGGCATCCCTAATACCGCTGAGCCTTCTGTCCACCTCAGTGCCTTTTTCCATCCTCTTGATACAGTGTGAAAGATCTGAGAGCACAGAATCCCCTTTCTCATAGAGACGTTCATAGGATTCACCAACGCTCTCCCTGAGCTCCTCGGCGTGTCGAAGCCTTTTTCTTTCTTCCTCCAGAAACGTGTCTTCACCTTCTCTTATGCGGGCTGTCTCAATTTCTTTCATCTGAAATCTGGTCAATTCCTGCCTCTCTTCATCCTCTTTGATTCCTCGTTCGAGACGTTGGAGCGCCTCTTCTAAAGACTGACACTGCCTGAAAGATTCGTTCAGCTCCAGACGCTCAGGGGTCAGGCCTCCGAAATCATCCAAGAGATAAAGATGGTTGTCCGGCCTAAGCAGCAATTGATGCTCATGCTGGCCCGATATACTGATCAGGGTGGCCCCGATCTTGGACAACGTCTGCAGCGTGACCATGGAATCGTTGATCATAATTTTGTTGCGGCCTTCGCGAGAAAGGATTCGCCTGATCAACAACTCCCCTTGGAAAGTAAGCCCCAGGTCAGACAATAATTCTGAAAAGAGCGGGTGTTCAGGGAGGCTGAAGAGCGCCTCCACCTTGGCCTCACTTGACCCGCTTCGTATCAGGTCCGTGGATGCCCTCCCTCCCAGGATAAGATTTACGGCATTTATGATAATGGATTTCCCTGCGCCGGTCTCTCCTGACAGGATATTGAGCCCGGGCTTGAAGCTGATGTCCAGACGGCTGATGATGGCAAAATTGGAGATGGTCAGTTGAACAAGCATGCCGATTAGGTTTCGCTCCGCAATTGGCCTACGCCCCGGAGGGAGTAATGGAGTATTGGAGTGATGGAGTGATGGGTGATTGGTTTAGTACGGTTTGTGTGTCGCTGTCAATATTAAGGATTTAGATTGGTTGCCAGGTGACCCTGAGGACCTCTTGATAGGTGGTCTCTCCTTCCAGGAGCTTCTTGACGGCGTTTTCACGAAGAGTGATCATCCCTTCCTTCTTGGCCATGTCAAACATGGCTTCCACGTTGGATTCTGCCGTGATCATCTTCTTTATAGATTCTGTGACAGGAAGCACCTCGTACACACCGCTTCTGCCAAGATAACCGGTTCCCCGGCATTTCATGCAGCCCTTTCCCATGTGGAGTTCCACAGGACCGTTCTTGCCCAGATCCAGGCCAAGGGAAGCCAGTTCTTTTGGGTCCATCTCAAAAGGCTCTTTGCAAAAAGGGCATATCTTCCTCACAAGACGCTGGGCCAATATACCCACCAGGGTGGCCTGGAGCAAAAAGGAGGGTGTTCCCAGATCCTGAAGACGGGTGACGGATGAGGGAGCGTCATTGGTATGCAATGTGGAAAGGACTAGGTGCCCAGTTAACGCGGCCTGAACGGCGTTTTCCGCTGTCTCCAGGTCTCTCATCTCACCGATCATGATGATATCCGGGTCTTGTCTCAGAATATTTCTCAGGATGGAGCCAAAGGTGATACCGACCAGGGGCTGGACCGCGATTTGATTGAAGTCCTCGTGGATCATCTCGATGGGGTCCTCCACCGTGGTGATGTTAATATCTGGCGACGAGAGTTCGCGGAGCGTGGAATAGAGCGTTGTAGACTTACCACTTCCCGTAGGACCGCACACCAGGACAATGCCGTGGGGCATATGGATAAATTGCTGGTACCGGATCAGGTCCATGGACGTGAAACCGAGTTTTTTCAGGTCCTGGAACAGGACGTCCGGATCACTGATCCTCATGACCAGCTTTTCACCAAAGGCCACGGGAATGGATGAAACCCGGATCTCTGCCTCCACGCCTCCCTTTTCCATCTTGATGCGCCCATCCTGTGGCCGCCGTTTCTCGGCCATATCCAATCGGGAGATGGTCTTTATCCGGCTTATGATGGCGTTGTGGACATTCTTGGGGAGTTCATAAATAACGTGCAGGATACCATCTATGCGGAGTCTCACCACACTCTTGTCTCTTTTGGGCTCGATGTGCACATCACTGGCCCTCTGGTCAAACGCATAGCTGAGCAAGTGATCCACGGCATTCACAATGTGTTGATCTGTGGAGGGCAGCTCATCGTCGGCCCTGAGGCGCACATATTGCTCCAGATTGCCCAGGTCCACCGAAGGCCCGGCAAACTGGTTCTCTGCGGCCACGATGGAGCGCTTGAAACCGAAAAACTCGTTAATCATCTTAATGATATCTGTCTTGGTGCTGACCACCGTCTTGACTTTTAACTGGCTGGCCTGAGCGATGTCCCGGATGGCCTCCTCATTAAAGGGATCTGGGGTGGCCACGGTCAAAAACCCGCCATTGATGGCAATGGGGAGGACCAGGTGTTTCATGGCAAAGCCCTGAGGTATGGTGGTGGTCACTAAGTTGAGGTCCAGCCTGAGGGGATCTATTTTCTTGTAAGGGATCTTCCAGGCCTTGGAGAGGGCCTGGAAAATGGTCTCTTCATCCAGTATGGTGTAAGGGTCGTCCGCCCTCTTCAGCTCCAGGTTGGTAATCACATCCACGATCGTGATGGGATTGATGACCCTGCCCCTCGAAGAGGCAGAGGCCTGGCGCACCGCCCTCAACCTCTCCAGCTTCCTTTTGATGTTCCTCTTCTTGTTAAAGATCTCTTTTTTCTGGTCCTCGGTGATGAGACGAAGTTTCTGGAGAACTTTGAGGACGTACTCTTCAGACAATCCTTTATGGGAATCCATTGGCATTTAACAAACCTATTTGAAGCTTATAACTAACATCTAGTATCGCATCCCAATAGCTCGCTACATAATTACTCTATCAACGAAAGGTCATTGCGAGCCCTTCGATTTCCTCAGGGTAAACTCCGCGAAGCAATCTCTTCTTATGAAAGCGGGTGTTCTGAATGGCCTCCAAGTGATTGCCTCGTCGCCTATGGCCCCTCGCAATGACTTGTGGGCTGTCTATGTTTCCAAAGTTATTCTGGGGATCCGAGACTAAAAGCTCTGCATATTATTCGAATCATTGGCAATTTATTCGCTACATTTTAATATTATTGGCTCTATGATGGCAATGAAAATCTTTTTTAGAGGCTGTCGGAAAACGCCCATCTGCCATTCGACAAGCTCATGGCGCTGAGCAAGGTCGAAGGGCTGCGTTACCCTCATCCCTCCTCACTGCGGCGTACTTCTATGTACGCCTCATTCCTCGGGATCTCGGAAGCCTTGCATATGGACATTTTCCATCAGCCTCTGAGAAGCCCGTTTTTCCACTGCATCTTAAGCAACCATGCCAGGTTCCCCTCTGCTTTGCACGGAGCGTGTTGAATTTCCCAATGGGAACCCCATTCAACAGGGAAGGGATGGCATGCTTTGTCATTCCCGCCCCGCATCAAGCGCGGGATAAACTGCAGCGGGAATCCAGGAATATCTCGGAAAATCAAGTCATTCTGGATCCCGGCTCGCATCCCGCTCCGCGGGACTTGGCCGGGATGACTCATGGCGGGGGGATTTTCATTCAAAATAAGCACCCCCTCCTTACAGTCGCTATTAAACGGTCGTAAGGAAGGGGTGAAATTTTAACAGGGATTGGAAGCAGGCTGCCCCTTACTCCAGCAACCAAAGGGATTTGGCTTCGCCTTTGGCATTGGTCAAAACGCCCACAAAGGCCCCCTCACCAAAGTAGGCCTTGGAGGCATCCAGCCTCGTGGGGGTATTATAAGTGACATCCAGCGAAAGGGCGAATGGCTCATCATCAATCACCACTGTCTTCTCTCCTATCCTGTCAATTTGGCCGTATGCGTTAAACCCATCGGGATAGCCTTTTGGCAATACCATTTCCGGTTTGACGCGATCTCCTGCATAGCCCAGACCTGAAGAAATGGTCTGCATACCCAGAAATAGGGCCACCCCCATGAAGATGAAAACAAGGGTTCTCTTTCCATGCGATCTTGTTCTTCTCTGCGTCATTGTCACGACTCCTTTATTGAACTTGACCCCATCCTCGCCTGCCAAAGCCTAGCGCGGGCGGGCTGGCCAACCCTCCCCCTTGAAGGGGAAGGGCAAGGGTGGGGGTGTATCTTACTCAAATTCCTGCCAGTAGGTGATCCCCAGCGTCACCGCCTTTTCGTCCACGGTCACAATCTTGCCTCGGGAAGAACTGAAGAATGATACGGCGACCACCG
>JASFEQ010000166.1:0-8934 GCA_050124735.1 Desulfobacteraceae bacterium
CAAGAGTGTAGGCCTGACCCCGTCATCTGTTTCTTGTTTGGAAAATAGGGGCGTGGGTTGACGGATAGGGCCTGAAAGTGACAAGCGCTGGAAACTAACTTTTTTCGTGGAGTCGGTAAGCCCTTTTTGTGGTCGAAAAGACACAAGTGCTTGCGTTGAAAATCAGGTTTCTGAACGTTCCCGAGAGATTGTCATATTCTTTTTGGATGGCGTCCACATCAACCTTGCTCACTTTCAGATTTTCAGTGGCCATCACAGAAGCAGAGCGCGTTTCGTGACCCATCTGTAAGAATGGAAAATTCCCAAAGACATCGTCTTTCTTTAGCGTTAATAGTGGAAAATGGCCCCTTTTGCTCTTCCCAACCACACATGCTTCTCCCCCACTTATGATGAATGCTTGTTTTTTGGAGGAGCCACTTTTCATGATAACCTTTTTGTCTTTGGTCAATTCTTTACCCTTATTCTTTTTCAGGTACAACTCCGCAACACGATCTGATACCTGTCTAAGCCTGCCATCCACACTGATAAGCAGTGCCCTGAACTCCGGCGACAGTGATGTATACTCCCTGGAAAGACGTTCCGTATCTATCAAACCGAGGCGTACGCTGCCTTCCGCAATGACGCTAGCACTTCGGGCATATTCCAGAAATGATAAAGAGGTGACGGTTCCTATAAAGCATCCCTGTCCGAGCCTATTCACGGTTAGAGGCCCCGAGGGCATTTCCCTGCTTATATTTACTATCCCTTCCAATATGACCCAAATCCACTTGCCGTGTCCCCCTTCCTTAATCAATCTCTCCCCATCACGGTAATCTTCTTCCTCGATGATATGGGAGTAATCCAGCGGTGGCCCTGAAACCACCTTCTGACCACCTTTTTCGCTCCCTTTACCTTTACCCGTTTCCAGGACAATGGAATCATCGAAGGAGGGGGGGCCCACCTTCTTGATCACCCCGTCGTCAAGCATTCGTAAGGCCTCAAGGACGATCTCCATCCTGCCTTGTTTGACCACATGCCCAACGTTGATCGCCTGTTCATCAAATTCGAAATTTCCCTCAGTCCAACCGAACAGTGCGTAAATGGCCTCAATTCCATGCAAAGATCCCGTCGAGGCATTCACGGGATCCCCGTTCACAAAATATATAAGTCCAGGGTTAGGCGTGTATTGACTTTTTATGCGCAGTACTCCGGTACTGTTGTTGCCGCCAAGAATCTGGAAGACATCTGCCAGGGCGATAAAAGCCAAGTTTCCCGTCAGTGTGGTTCCTTCAGGCATATTAGATCGTTAGACTCTCGATTACGTCCATTTTAGTTCTTTCTGGAGATTTCTCAATGTGAGTACTAGAGCTTTCTTCAGGGTTTCCCCCACACCCTGTCCTCTTATAGCGCTCGCCTCAAAAGACGGGGCATTGAGTTTGCTATTGAGGTCTTCTTCCATGGTATCTGCAGGCAGGATAGGGATCCCCTTTTCCGCAAGGTCTCGCTTGTTATACTGCATTATCAACGGAATGTTGAATATGTCCATATTCTGGGCTGCCAGGTTTTGCTGTAAATCCTTCAGGGACAGGACGTTTGCTTTTCTGCGAATCTCAAGGGAATCGGCAACAAAAACCACACCGTCCACATTCTTGAGAACCAGTCTTCTCGTGGAACTGTATTTTTGCTGCCCGGGGACTGTGTAAAGCTGAACCTTCACATCGCAACCCCTGATCTTCCCCAATCCTATGGGAAGAAAGTCGAAAAACAGGGTTCGGTCGCCCTTGGTATTAATGGAGACCATATCGCTCTTGGTGTATTTTTGCCCTGCCTTGAAAATGTATTCCAAATTGGTGGTCTTTCCGCCTCGCCCGGGACCATAATAGACAAGCTTGCACTCAATGATCCTATCTTTTGCGTTGAAAACAGCCATAAATCCTAACTCAAATCCTCTGCAAAACTGCTATTTGAGAATGAAGTTCCATATCCCTCATGCCCCTGCAAAACCAATCGCCTATCCACATCAAATATTCTTCCTAATACAACAGCTACCCCCCATCTATTGTAATATCCAGCGTGTAATGCCCTCTTTTGGGCCCAGAAGTAATCACGGACTTGTTGGCAACGATGCCGCTGCCGTTAAATACAGCGATAAGGGAATAGCACTGCATATCTTTGAGCCGGAGGCCTGGTTCGAGGGATCCAAGAAGATCCTTACGATCAGAAGGGATGATGACGCTGATGGTATTACCCGTCTGAAAGGTGACCTCGAATTCCTCCATTTTACCCTTAAGAGGGCCATTCTGAAATTGAACACCCACGGAGGAAATGTCCAGGACTTCCTCTTCTTTCTTCTTTTTCTTCTTTTTTTTCTTTCTTTCTTCTTTTTCCTGCGGCGCTTCAACCACCTCTGGTAAGGCGGCCTGGATGCCCCTCTTCTCCAGGTATTTCTGAAGAAATCCGCGCAGGTATTTCAGATCGCCTGGCGGAAAGTCGCCCCGAGACATCCATCGCTTAAATTGATAAACCGCCACGTCTGGCGAAGAAAGGGTGAGATGGCACCTAAGGATGTTTTTTGCGGCATCAAGGGGTAGGATGCCTTCCTTCAGGAGTCTTTTAAATTCGTTTAAGGCCTTTTCATATTGGCCAAATTTGGCCAGGGCTACGGCCCCCTCCATTTCAGATGTATGTTGATCTTTTGAAAATGAAAACAATTTCTGAATGAGATTTTGCACATCTTCAGTAACCTCGGGCGTCTCTGGCGCTTCCAACACCTCAGACAGATTTTCTTCTATGGCCCTGATTTTCTTGTTGACGGCGGCTACCAGTTTCTTGTCCTTGGAATACTGTTCATGGTTTTGGACGAATTGTAGGATCTCCTGATATTTCTGTTTGGCGCCACTCAAAAGGCCCTGACTTCGATAAATTTCAGCCTCTCTTGCCAGGGCTTTTATGCGTTCTTTATCAGACATTGAATCCTCACATCAGAAAATGCTGGTCATGTAAGCTCAAAATCTTCATCTGATGATGAATTTTTTTGGCCCTCGAAAATGATCATGTATTGGCTTAAAAACCGACGCTTTTGTTTATCCATCTCAAGGAACTCCACCCCAGATTCAAATCTTCCATCTTCTCTCTCTTTTGTATGTGCGATCCTTCCCTTGAAATGCATCAGATCCTCTTCCATGGCTATGGTCAAAAGCAGAGTGTGTCTCGGGTCAATAGGCACATGTGTTTCCAGCAAGATTCCGCCTTCACTTACATTTAGGGTCCTTCCCATCCCCTGAAATATCTTGTTTTTCTCTTCATCAATACAGAGATAGACCAAGAGATTTGGTGATTTGACCCTTTGATCTTTTCTTTTGTCATTCGGGCTCATGTTAATTACCGCAATAGGGGGTTATATCTAATGGTATGGGAAAAGATAAATTAAACTCTCATTTTACACGGTATATAAGGCACAATTCAAATTAAAAATGACCAAAAGCCGAATCACGGCAAAAGAATTGGACGAAATAGCATAAAATGACTCAATAAAAAACAAAAATCGTCAAATAGGTTTGATCCGTCTCCTTCTCTTATGTTGGTTGAGAAGAGATTTTTCTGGTGTCATAACTCCGTGGACCACCTACGCCGAAATAGAGACGAACGCTGAAAAGGGGAGGTCGCAATGGAACAAGAGGGGTGGAGCAAAAAGAAGAGAATAGAGAAGAAGAGTTGAAAATGGACCCTCGCAGCTGTTTTATAGGAGAAGATCCATGGATCTTAAACTCTAATTTTGATGGGAATGGGTGAGGCCTCCTCGGCCATGCGTTTCAATTCCGCTTCTTCGTTCCTGAGGATGTCCAGCAACATCAGCGCCTCAACAGCTGTGAAGTGCAAAACCTGCCCATTCCCGCCAAGGATATCAACGCCGCTCTTGGTCATTTCAACAGTGAATTTCTCTATTATCCCTTCCACGGATGCCCCCCATGATCAAGAAAATCGGTCTCTATGACTCTAAAAAGCCCAAAGACTCATGTCTTCTAAGGGATTGGTATTGTTTTGTCAAGAAAGGCACTGAAGGGGTGAGACTGGCTTACAGCTCTCGGAGTCTTCGGCTAGGAGAGGGCACAGACTCCACCCTGGGCCTGTAAGCCAAGGGGCTGGAAGCGGGGCCAGAGGCTTGAGCTTGAAAAATATTAAGCATTCTTCAAAGTTCTGGAAGTGAGGGGATAACGCGAAAGGAGACATGAAATTCACGCGGAAGCGACACAGGGTTATTGAGTGGAATCATTCAGTCCCTCTAAGGAGAACTCGCCCTCAGACTTGAACGGGACAACTGATGGTACGAGGGGGCCTCCACCAAGACGGACATGTCCCGATATCTTATATTGGAGTTTCTCTTTGCCCGGTAGATTAAGAAATCCCCTTACCATTTCCAGCACGGAGGAGTACAGGGTAATTGGCACTATATCCGTTCCATAAGAAGGGATTTCTTTTTCCACTTTTGATACACCTGAGGCGAACTTCCGGCCATTGAGTTCAAGTTCACAATCTATCCCTTTTATCTCAATAGGAATATCATTTGTGTTGAATACCCGGAGTTGGATCTGAAATACGGTTTCAAAGGCCTTTACCTCCTCCACCTGTATGTTCGCAAGGGTTACCCGAGGAGGCTCCAACGTTTTCCCGACGCCTGCGCATCCTGCCAAGGAGAGGGCGGAAATGGCTGAGATCATGAAAACGATTAAAGATTTTGTCATTCGAACGGCCATCGGCATATGTTTTTGTAATCGAGATAAAGGGCTGGGAATGGAAATACAAGAGGTGTGGGAAGAAATCAATCACTTTTTTTCATATTTCTCCCGGACTTTCTGAACGATCCCAGCGCGTTTCAGTTGGTCGCGTGGATCTAAATCTGGCGTATCCAGAATTTGGTGAAGATACTTTTGCTGTCTTTCAATCGCCTCCTGATACAGGTTCGAAGAAATGTCCCACCGCACGACGAAATGTGAAGTCATAAATCTGTCCACCTTGCTGAGTATGGTTCCTAAACGTTCTGCGACAAATTCGTAGAAAGTGACCGTCTTCCTCAGAAGATCCAGCTCACTCTCATACCCACCCACATCGGCTTCTTTGAATTCGTGATAGAGAAAGAGGAGTTTCTCCAAATAAGACCGATCAGCCATCTGGGCCATTAGATCTGATGCTGTCAACATCTGGCAAAGGAGTCGGACCTGAGCTGAAGGGAACGTCAATTTGGAATGATCCATGCTGATATCTGTGCCAAGGATCATGATCCGGCCCGCTGCAATTTCCTTCTTAGACAAACCGAATTCCGGACCAAAACGTTCCAGTAGATGGGCGCTTCGTTGCTCGTGGTGGACAGTATATTTGGCTCCAGTCCCTTCTCCGTCATGGTCCTCTTGGATATATCCCGCATCATGGAAAAGGGCGGCAATTAGGCCCAATGCAACATGTGGCTCAGTAAAACCTTCACCATTCAGCTGAGCACCGTGGAGTAGTCTGGCCATGGCCAGGAAGGTTTCGACGGTGTGCCGAAGGTCATGGTATTCCGTATTGCAGGCCTTGAAGCCTTGGTGCTTTCCCTCGTAAAGCCCAACTATGGTGCTGAATGCCTCTGTGACAGGACCCTGGTCGAAGTCGGGCGATATCATATTGAGGATGATTCTAACCTCGTCAAGTACGTCCTTTACAGATTCTGTATTTATGAGGTCATAGAGTTGCTTATCGTTCATCATGTTTTGCGCTGCTCGGGTCTTTTGAAATCTTGAGCCATATCCGCCCTGGTGATAGCCTTCTGCTTTCTAAAAAAACAAACCCCGCTCCCATTTCGAGAGAGGGGGGTTATGAGTGACCTCAATCCATATCTTCTCCCTTATTTAAAGGCGTTAAGCCAACAGACTTGCACGAGACAAAATCCTAGCACAGAAACCCTTTAGAGGCAAGGGGAGACAAACGCCAATTTATCACGTCTTAGACACCATGATTTGTATCAAACAATTTATATAAATGGTGGATCAGGGGGTCATATGGTTAACATGTCAGGAGGAAATTGGATTTCAATGGCTCCTTCCGGGCAATCCTGCCGACAGGACCCGCAGTGCCAGCACTCCTCAGGATATTTCAAATAAGGAACATCCGCGTCCTCAGAGATTTTCATGTATATGGCGTCGGCTGGACAGATATCGTCACACGTGCCACAGCCAGAGCATTTTTCCATGTCAAAGGTGGGTGGCATTTTTTCTCTCCCAATCGTCTAGTTAGCCGTTATTTGTCGTGTGTCATTGCGGGTCCTGCGCAGGGAGCCACAGTTTTTTATATCAACGTGCTAAGAAATAGCCTCGAAAGAACAGGAAAATTCATTCCCTTTCTTTTGAACAACCACGAGACCGCACCACTTACTGTTGTCTGTGTCGGGGAAGTCCAGCCTGTGGTGGTAGGGCTTATTCCTGCTTTCTGTACGGAAGAGGGCTGTGTGCGCCATGACTTTACCTACGGAGAGAATGGACCGGGTCTCGTGGGAGCGCATGAGTTCATGAAGGTCATTCGCCTTCATCTCATCTAGGTACTGCTCAATGCTCTGAAGTTTATCTAGCCCTGTCTTCAACCCTTGCTCACTGCGCATGGGGCCAACGTGTTCTGCCATGACCTTACGGATCGCATCTTCAATCTGACGATATGGATACCCTGAAGTACGGTTCAATGGCTCCATGAATCGATTGATCTCTTCACGGCTGGTGGATGGGGGTACAGAATCAGCATGCTTGAGGCCAAGGGCATAATCAGCCGCTGACTTGCCCGCCTTGTACCCTCCGGTGACAGCGCCATGGGCACATCGGTTGTGGTCCGCCGCATCTCCACAAGCATAAAGTCCTGGCACTGTGCTTGCTGAATCTTTGTCTATTTTGATCCCACTTCCCGTGACCTCGGTGGGACCGGCCTGCATGCCTTCTGACACGGTGATCTCCACAGGTTTTGTCCCCAAGTCCTCCCCCCTCTGAGCAAGATAGTCCGGGAGGGTGTCCTTGTCATAGCCCAGCGTGGTCTTAAGGTGGGCCAGATCCTTATGGTTTAGGTGACGGCAGTCAATGAAGATGGGACCATGGCCCTTTCGAAGCTCCTGCAAAGTGTAAAAGACCACCTCATAGCGCGGTGCGCGATTACCCATGGGGTGGTTCTTCTCCATATAGTGCTCCCCTAAACTATTGAGGAAGCGACCCCCCATACCCACGAGGGCATTGAAACCGGGTGCTGCAAAGCCCTTGGGCAAAAGGGTCATCCGCATATATTCCATGTTCGTAAGGGCAGCGCCTGCGTTAAGGGCCATAATTTGTCCATCGCCTGTATCAAAAGGACAAAGCCAAGTGTTAAAGGGATTGATACGTGGATTTTCATACAGGCGATTCGTATTGCCCGTGGCGATAATCGTTGCCTTGGCATGGATAACATAGAAATTCCCGGTGCGAATGTGAAAACCGATGCCTCCTACCACCGCACCCTGGTGGCTCAAAAGGTCCACCATAATAACCTTGTCCAGGACACTGCAGCCCAGCTTTCTGACCGCGTCACCCAAACAGGGCTTGAGCCTTTTCCCATTGAAGTTGATCCAATAAGTGCCTGGTTGACCCATGGAGCCGGTCCGGTAGAAGGAACCATCAGGCTGAGTAAGGGGATTTCCAATTCGGGCCATGCGCTCAATGGCATCGGGCAGTTCTGCACAAAATACGGATTCGATGATAGAGAGGTGGCCGGTGCCCCGGCCAATCTTTTCCACATAGCTCAGGAAGGCTTCCTGTGTATCCCATTCAGGGTCCTGGTTCAAGTAGGCGAGAAAATGGTCCACACCACCTCCCACATCACCACTCCTGTTTATGTTGCCCTTATCAGCAACAACCACGCTGGCACCCTTTTCAGCAGCACCCATGGCGGCGTTGGTGCCCGCTAGGCCACCACCCACGATGAGTACATCGGTTGAAAGACGACTAACTTCCATGGCAAACACTCCGCAAATTAATTACTAAGCAGAAAATATCCTTTATGCGCGGTGTTTTGGGACAAACGACTACCCCCGGAGTAATGGAGTAAGGCACAGTTCAAAGCCCAGACCTTTGCTTGTTTCTATCTTTCTTCGTGCATCAACCCCAACATATTTCCAGAGTAAATCATTTCTTTATCTGCCTGAGGTATGTCCAGGTTCTCGATGGAGGTTATGGCCTCGCGGATATCTCCGATCACATGGGGATAATCGGAACCAAGAATCAAGTGCCCAGCACCAACAAAGGAATAGGCACACATGAGGGCAGGCTCGAAAAAACTGACCGTGTCATAGTAGAACCTTTTTAGGTAGTCTTTGGCCGGTCCTGAGATATTCTCCTGGCACTCCGGATAGGCCTCATAGCAATTCTGTACCCGTTCCGCCAGATAGGGAATGGCGCCACCCAAGTGGGAGACAATGAACTTGAGATTAGGAAACTTATCCAACACCCCACCCATGACGAGCCGAATCACTGCTACGCAGAGCTCCATCTCAAAGCCGATCATGGGACCCAGGCGGTAATCCTTGTATGTTTCCTTGTCCCCTGGCGCCCGCGGATGAATATGAATGGGTAGATCATATTCAGATATGCGCTCATAAAACGGATAAAGCCTTTGGTTGTCCAGACCCATACCGTTTATGTTTGTGCCAATACAGGTACCCCTGAACTTGAGTTCGTCAATACTACGTTCCAGTTCCTTGACGGTCCGGTCTGGATCGATAAAGGGCAGAGTGGCGAAGCCCATGAAATGGTCCGGATGGTCATGACAGATCTGGGCAATCTCATCATTGACCACCTTGGCTAAGGTCTCACCTATTTCAATGGGGAATATGTCCACACTAGGGGCGGACAAGGTTAGGATCTGCATATCAAACCCTGCCTGTCCCATGTCCTCTAGGCGCTGGTTGATGTCGTT
>JASFEQ010000167.1:0-8852 GCA_050124735.1 Desulfobacteraceae bacterium
AACAGGGGATACACAAGGGAGAAATACAGGGAATTGACAGAGAAATTGAGGAAGACAAGACCCGATATCGCTATAAGTAGCGATGTGATGGTGGGCTTTCCTAAAGAGTCGCATAAAGATTTTCAGTTAACCCTTGACCTGATCAGCCAGATTGAATTTGACAGCCTTTATTCCTTTAAATATTCGGATAGAAAGGGTACACTAGCAGAGAGGATGGACGGGAAAATATCTGAAGCTGAGAAGTCCTCTCGATTGACCGAACTCCAGGAGATCCAGAAGGGCATTACACTGAAGAAAAACAGGAGGTTGGAGGGGCAGGAGTTGGAAATCCTGGTGGAAGGAGAGAGCAAGAAAGGTGGGCAGCTGACCGGCCGGACCATCACCAACAAAATAGTCAATTTTAGCAATAATACTAGCATTATAGGTGAATTTGTTAACGTTACCATTAAACGTGCTTCGGTGAATTCCCTTTGGGGTCTTTTAACTGTAATATCAAATAGTTAGATTATTGAGGCCAAGGCCTCTCACTTATCAGCCATGGAAAAAGGCGAAATTGATTACAGCAACGAATCCGTGCTCGTTGTGGATGATGATGCGCAATTTCGGGGAACCCTTGTCCAGCTCTTATCCATCCTTGGGTTTGAAACCGGTTCCGCATCCAACGGGCCCGGTGCACTGACCCAGTTGAAAGAAAACGAATACACGTTCCTCCTGGCTGATATGAAGATGCCTGATATGGACGGCCTCAAGCTCATTGAGAAGGTGGGGAAAGATTTCCCGGATCTCAGTATCATAGCCATGACGGGCTATGCCGAGGGCTACCGATATATCGATGTCATAAACGCCGGAGCAAGTGATTTCATAAAAAAACCCTTTGAATCCGAGGAGTTGGAAGCGAAAATAAGCAGAATTATCAACGAGCGAAACCTCAGAAAAGAACTGAGCCGCCTCTCCATAACAGATTCACTCACGGGTCTTTTCAATCAGCGACATTTCTACAACCGCTTGAAGGAGGAGCTGAACCGGGCCCAGCGGCAAAGCCACTCGCTTTCGCTTATTCTTCTCGATCTTGATCATTTCAAGGCATATAATGATACCTACGGGCACCTAGCAGGAGATGAAGTGCTCAGAAATCTAGGTCGTATTATCAACAAGAGCGTCCGAGAAGGCGTTGACTCGGGATATCGCTATGGTGGAGACGAATTCGCCATCATCCTCATCGATGCGGATCTAAGCGTGGCCAGGGAAATCGGAAAACGGATACAAAATTTGCTTCTACGGGGAAATTTTACAGCGAGCGTGGGCTATGCCACGTTTTCTGATGGAATGAGTGAGAAGGAATTGGTCTCTGAGGCGGATAAGAATCTTTACAAGGCAAAGCTAAAAATAAAAAGCAGCATGGCAAGTGCGTAGTCTTATAATATATATTATGTAAACTTTTATATGTCGGCCCCCTCGCCTTTGAAATAAACCTGTTCAAATATGTGTTGACATAAGGATTTCATTAATAGTAGAAAGACACTTCTATTTTGATCCGGAGGTTCTCAATTTAATGGGTAGTGTGGTAAAAAAGCGCCGCAAGAAAATCAGAAAACACAAATATAGGAAACAGAAAAAGAAGATGCGCCACAAAAACAAATAGTTTCCCTCCTTTTCTGTCCTTGTATTATGAAAAATGAAGGCAGTTCGAAAGATTCCGAACTGCCTTCATTTTTTTGTCCTGCTTCTTAAATCTTCGTCTGGTTTACTCTGGAAGGGAATTGAGGCGGCTTACTTTTTGTAATCGTACCACCCTGCCCCCGTCTTCCGCCCCAGTTTTCCCGCCTTTATCATGCTTTTCATCAGGGTTGGGGCGATCCATTTCAGCTCCTGGTTTAGTTCTTTGTGGAAATATTCCGTGACATGATAGGCTATATCAATTCCTGTGAGATCCATTAACTCAAATGGGCCCATGGGGTAGTTCAAACCATTTTTGACGGCCGTGTCGATATCCTCAGCCGTGGCAATGCCCTCCTCCAGCATCTTGATGGCCTCCAGGAAGTGGGGCGTCATAATCCTGTTTACGATAAAGCCCGGGCTATCTTTTTTCACTTCAACCGTCACCTTGCCCATCTTCTTTGCCAGCTCAGTGGCCGTAGCGACTGTCTCGTCACTCGTGTAATATCCCCGGATGATCTCAACGAGTCTCATCAAAGGCGCGGGATTAAAAAAATGCATGCCGCAGATCTTGTCTGGTCTGCTCGTTGCTGTGGCAATTTCTGTTATGGACATTGAGGAGGTGTTGGTGGAAAGGATGACCTCGGGGCGGCAAAGCTCATCCAGCTCCTTGAAGACCTTCTTTTTCAGATCAAGATCCTCCAGAACGGCCTCGACCAAGAAATCCACGTCTTTGAGATCCGCCATATCCGTGGTCCCTTTGATCCGGCCCATGATGGTATCCTTTTCCTTGGCCTCAAGTTTTCCCTTTTCCACGCTCTTTGACAGGAATCTGTCAATGCTTTTCATGCCTCTTTCCACAAAGGCATCTTCAATGTCTCTCATGACCACTTCACAACCGATTTGAGCCGCGAGTTGGGCTATTCCGTTGCCCATCGCTCCAGCGCCCAAAACACCCACCTTCTTAATCTCCATCTCTATCTCCTTTCTCAGCCTTCCGGATACAATACTTCTTTTTCAAGGGCGCACAGTCCACCGCTTAAACGGACTCAACGCTGTCAATTTCCGGCACATTTTGCTTCAAAATCTTCTCAATACCCATTTTGAGCGTCATCTGGGACATGGGACAACCACCACAAGCCCCTGTTAACCTAAGCTTGACCACACCATTCTCATCCACGTCTACAAACTCGACATCGCCCCCATCGGCCTGTAGCGAGGGTCTCACTTTGTTGAGCGCATCTTCGATCTTTTC
This sequence comes from Desulfobacteraceae bacterium, assembly GCA_050124735.1. Lineage (GTDB taxonomy): Bacteria > Desulfobacterota > DSM-4660 > Desulfatiglandales > HGW-15 > JASFEQ01. Next base: position 2,912 of record JASFEQ010000167.1, read on the forward strand.
TCTTAACATGACAAATACCTCCATTTTTTATTAACGTGACTTGTAATAACATAACATCAATAATTTCAAAATCAATATTTTTAGTATTTATTCATTATTTTTAATAAGTTAAACTTAATGCTAAATACCAGCACCTATCCAAAAGCCTCACGGACCCGCTCATCAAGGTAGTGGGACAGGCCCCCTGAATTCCCTGGTGACCATCCCAGGCCTTTTCGCCAGACCTCATCGCTTTCCATGCAGAGGTAGATCCCCACTCCCCTGTGCCACTTCTTTAGCATGGCCCCCAAGAAACGATACATTTCTATGCGTATGGGCTTGAAATAGCGCATTTTCCCATCTCTTCCGGGTACGAATTCTCCATCCAAGATGTGGGTCCTGGGATGACGCTTTCTGATAATACCCTTCAAGTGAGGCATATATCTGAGGCCACCCAAGCTTGTCCAAATGATCCCTTTTGGGTCGATATACCTGTCCATCATCTCCAAGGTTCTCATGTACCCCTCTTCCCACCCCGCATGTTCAATCAAGGGATCGAAATGGAACCCCAGCACAAAGCCCTCCTTCTGACAGCTACGGGCCGCCAGAAGCCTCTTCTTGATGCTTGGTGCACTCTGCTCTTCCCTTGAGGCCACAGACGGGCTATTCAAAGACCAGGAGACAATAATTCGATCTCTCCATTTGGAAGAAAGCAGTCCTTGTATCTGGTCTGTCTTGGTCTTCAGTTCCAACACGGCATTGTTCTTACCTGCAAAAAAGGGAAAAAGGATCTCGGCCCAGCCTGTGATAGGTTCAAGGGCGAGACTATCCGTAAACTCACCGGTACCTATTCTAAAGATCTTCTCAGGGTTTTTGTCTACGAGCTCCCCGATCTGCTCAAGCTTGTTCTCCAGATTCACGAACACCCTGAGTGAAGGTTGGTTGAAATAGGCCTGGAGAATACAGTAACTGCAATCTAAAGGGCAGTTTGTTCCCACGTGAAGGATCTGATATCCACAGCAAATATAACCCGTTGTCCCAGGACATGGCTTTAGGAACTCCCCTTTAAAAGAGAGCAGCCTAAGGGTCTCCTTTTCCATATTCAAGGATGCGGGCCCTTCCTTGCTTTCGTCATTGGGTCCCACCTCTTCAACAGGAAGACCTTTAAGCTTATTCAGGATCCTAGCACTCTGCGGATGTTCCCTCGCACCCGCCTCCACGAGAACTCTCTTGATATGACGAACGGAACTCACACCTCGTCCTCTTCCCAGGGATCGCCAAGGGATTCGAGGCCACTTAATTTCCCTAGCGCATCTATTTTTTCCCTTAATTTCATACCGTTCTTGAAAAATATCTCAAGTCGGTAATCCGGATCCTCGAAAAAAGGCGGATGATAGATACTGATCCCCTCTGGTAATCCCAGGCCTGCCGTCTTTTCTTGGAACACATTTTCGGAATGGGTTAATGAAGGAAAACGCCTGGATCTTAAAAAATTGAGCAAAAATTTGGATTTTTGAGGGTTATTTAGCTTTGTATCATTAAATATATTCAAAATTTTCTCTTCTCCCAGTAATTCAGAAACCTTCTTTTGCTCTCTGACGCAGATATCTGCTGTATATGCAATGAATTGATTCTGTTGATTTGCGTTTAGCCTGATGCTTGCAATCCAATTAAAAAGTGTTGTGCAGGATTCAGGATCCATATCTACAAGGGCCTTGGCTGTCTGAAAAGAGATACGTGCGTGCACAAGGGACTCCTTTATGGGTTGGTCTAGTTTTTCAAGCCCCAAAAAAATCTCTAAAGTGGGCCCATGGCACGGAAGATCCAATAGGGGCATAAAGTCTCTCAGAATCTCATCTGTTGAAACATGCTGGACAAGGCGCTTAAGAATCATCCCCTTTTCCACCGCATTGAACGGCCTGGAAGCAAGGTTGTCGTGCAGGTTAAGGAGAAGAAGTTCCAGAGGGGAAAAACCCGCATGAGAAAGATCTCTACAAGGGATCTTTTCCCGCTGAAGGTGTTTCAAGGCAAGAATTCGCCTGTACCCGGCCACCACTTCCACCCTTCCCTCTCCGTCCTTTGTCACGATAGGGCTGTTAATAAGACCAAACGTCTCAACAGAGCGGATCAACGGCTTCAAATCAAAGCCAAAACTCATGCAATAGGGCCCAGGATTCTCGTCGATCTGTTTCAGCTCCACAAGGACGCAATCCTGCTTTGTCATCTCACGCACATCCATGGAAAATAAGTTCTCATATAGGGGTATTTTCGAGCATAGCACCTAACCTATTCTGCTGTAAATAGGATCCCGTGAAACATGGCCTTGAAAGCAGATGGGAAATGGGATAATGAGTAAGGGAATGGCAACAGGTGATTTTAGATTTTAGATTTTTGGATCGGCTTGGCTGCTGGTTCTTCACGCAATTCCAACTTTTTTCAATCGAAAATCGAAATAGGTTCTATCTTATAGGGGGTATCATATGGGAGTAAGAGAGATACAGGCAGTGGAAATCACAAAAACCATTAAGCAACTCTGTATTGAGGCGAATACCCTCCTGGGGGATGACGTGATCCAGGCCATTGAAAAAGGCTATGAAATGGAAGAATCTCCCGTGGGCAAGGATATTCTGGGCCAGCTCCTGAAGAATGCACAGATCGCCAAAGAGGAAGGCCTTCCTTTATGCCAGGATACGGGTCTGGCCGTCGTGTTCGTGGAAATGGGCCAGAATGTGCATGTGGTAGGCGGGGATTTGAACGAAGCGATCCATGAGGGAGTCCGCCAAGGATACAAAGAGGGCTATCTTCGCGCGTCATCGCTCGATCCCTTGACCAGAAAGAATTTCGGGGATAATACCCCGGCCATCATTCATGTGGAGATAACGCCAGGCGATAAGATGAAGCTGACTCTGGCTCCCAAGGGGTTTGGCAGTGAAAACATGAGTCGTGTGGTTTTATTTCCGCCTGCCGTGGGGATTGAGGGAGCAAAGAAATTCATCGTGCAGCGGGTGGAAGAAGCGGGTCCCAATCCTTGCCCACCACTCGTTGTGGGGGTTGGTATAGGAGGGACTTTGGAGAAGGCGGCACTTGTGGCCAAGAAGTCGCTCCTTCGTCCTGTGGGCCAAAGCCACCCAGATCCCGAGATTGCGAAACTGGAACAGGAAATCCTGGGGGAAATTAATAATCTTGGCATTGGTCCGCAGGGCTTGGGTGGCCGAGTGACGGCCCTGGCTGTGCACATAGAAACCTTTCCCACCCATATAGGGAGTCTGCCCGTGGCCGTAAATATCCAGTGCCATTGCGACCGCCACAAGGAAGCGGTTCTCTGACAACTAACTAAAATAACGGTTCAGCAGGTAGCTTGGCTACGCTTTTGAGGAGGCGATGCCGGTCTCTGAAAGGCGATATCTCAAAAAAAATTCCACCGGATTTTGCCGTGGCCAAATATTTGGGGTTTGCTCCACTGAGCCCATGGGAGACTTCACCTGATTCGTTAAACCGCAAATATTTGACCACCGCCCGGATGGCTATAGATATCGCCTCAAAGAGATTGGCATAGCCGGATCGAATACCTGGCCAGGTAATATTTAAGACTCAAGGAGAAAGATGATGCAAGAGACAATTTCCATAGAAACACCCCTTACTGACGAGGTGGTGGAAAAACTCAAAATGGGAGACAGGGTATTGATAAATGGGTATATCTATTCAGCTCGAGATGCTGCGCACAAGCGCCTCGTGCAACTGCTGGAAAAGGGGCAAGAACTCCCCTTTGACATATCAGGACAGATCATTTACTACGTGGGGCCCACACCTCCCAAACCAGGTATGCCCATAGGCGCAGCCGGACCCACCACCGCCTATAGAATGGACTCCTACGCCCCCATTCTCATAGAAAAAGGCCTAAAGGGCATGATAGGCAAAGGAATCCGGGGCGAAAAAGTGATAAATGCGATGAAAAAACACAAGGCCGTATATTTTGGCGCGACAGGCGGCGCAGGCGCTCTGCTATCAAAGGCGATTAAAGAGGCTGAAGTGGTTGCTTATGAAGATCTCGGGACTGAGGCCATAAGGAGAATGCTGGTCAACGACTTCCCCGCTATTGTCGTGAACGATATATACGGCAATGACCTTTATCAGGAAGGCAAAGCAAAATACCAGAAAACCTAATCCTTGAACTTCCCCTCCTTTGCCAAGGCAATATAATGGGCCACATCGATTTCTTTTGGACAGACAAACGAACAGGCCTTGGATGTGTGGCAACGGTAGATGCCTTCCTCACTGTAGAGTATCTCTAACCTTTCCCTCTTGGCCTCCTCCCTCGGATCCATGAGTCGTACGATACCGGAAAGGACTGCATTTGGCCCCAAAAAGCCCTTGTGGCTGCTGATGCAAACGCTGGCACAGCAGAAACAATTGATGCAGCGGGTCGCATCCACATATCGCTCTAACGCTCTCGGGGACAACTGATATTCATAACCTTTGTTGGCGTTTTCCACGGGCTGAATGATATAGGGCTTGACCTTGTGAACCCTTTCATAGGCCCGCTCTAAATCCACAACAAGGTCACGGACAACGGGGGCCACTGTAATGGGCCCTACTCTAAATTCGGTGGTTTCAAAGTGGGCCACAGCGTTCTCCACGAGAAGTTCACAGGCAAGTAAGGGTTTCCCATTCACCATGACCGAACAGGTCCCGCATTGCGCATGTTCACAAGAGGAGTTCCAGGCGAGGGTTGGGTCCATTTCATTGTTGATTTTTCGAAACACATCCGTGAATCGGAGAATTCTTCCAGCCTCCAGTTCATAATCCTGTACCCATGACTTCTTGGTATCCGGATCATAGCGCTTGATCTTCAATGTGATTCTGTAGCTTTCTTTCAAAATCTCGCTCCGCGCCCTAATGCCATCAACTCCTAGACCTCCAAAATGAGTAAATAATCGGGGCCAAAGGACCCGGCTTTGATTACGCCCGGCAGGGGTGTGAAGTGAGGGCACGCCCTTTTTCGAGAGGCCATATCTCAAAAAAAATTCCACCGAGCATCGCCGTGACCCAATATTTGGGGTTTGCGCCCCTGAGATTCTGGGAGTCTGCAACTCACTCGTTAAACCTCAAATATTGGGTCACTTCCCACTCACGATATAGATATGGCCTTGAGAAAAGGGGCGTGGCCCCACAAAGGACTAATATTTCCTCTCTATCATTCCGAATCTTTCGTAATGTTCCCCTTTTGCTTCGTACAGGCTCATATCGATGGTACGTTTGTCGAAATTAATTTCCCCGAACGCTTTCATAGATGCCAGGGTATGATAGTCAAATTCATCCTTTCTGTCTGGGAAATCTTCACGATAGTGCCCACCTCTTGACTCTCTTCTATTGAGCGCGGCCTGGGCTGTGACCATGGAAACGACCAGAAGATTATCCAATTCCCAGCGTTGAATGAGCTCCTGATTCATGGTGAGTGTAGGGCTGGACAGAGGCGTTTTGTCTGCGCGTTCTTTGAGCGCCTTGATCGCCTCAATGGCCTCACGGAGTCCAGATTCTGTGCGGAAGACCCCCACCTTCTCTGTCATGACCGATTGCATCTCCTTCCGAATTTCCCCAAGATTATCTTTCCCCTGCCCCGCTATGAACGCTGAAAACTGTGAGAAGCTCTTCTCACCTGTATCTGATGGCAGCACTACATCTGCATATCCCAGATAATCGATCGCCCTTTCCCCTGCGAACTTTCCCATGGTGATGAGTTCCAAAAGAGAGTTGGTCCCGAGCCGATTGAAGCCATGAAAACTGGCTGCTGCACACTCGCCCACAGCAAAGAGACCAGGAACCACCCCATCGGAGTCCTTCCCCACTTCCCCGAATTCATTGGTAGGAATCCCCCCCATCTGATAGTGGTTGCTGGGGCGGACCGGGCAGAGTGCTTTTTTCGGATCTAGATTGACGAATTTTCTGAAAAAGCTGGTGACCT
>JASFEQ010000168.1:0-8820 GCA_050124735.1 Desulfobacteraceae bacterium
ACGTAAATTTAAGCAGCTAGGCAACCCCTAATCCAAAAAATACAGTAGTTCCGACCTGAAAATACAGTATTCACCCTATTGACCAAGGCACAATTTATCACAAAAATCGGCTAAGTGCCCTTAAAAGCGGCCTTGATAGGTCCAAGAAATTCAAAGGAGGTGCTCCGTAAAACCAAATCTAATAAAGGTCTTTTTCAGTTTAATTATCGTTCTCTTTCCGATTTCATTGGCTGCCAAAGCCGAAGACCGTTCCGTAGAGAATAGAGTTCTCGCTGTAGCGCAAAAGATGGCATCGGCATTTCAAAGCATAGAGGACTACACGTGCGACGTTGAAACGATCTTCTATCAGGGCAGGCAACATGGAACAGGGTATGAGCGCTATCGATTCAAGTTTCATTTCAAAAGGAAGAAGAAGATCAGAGTTGATTTTGCCGAGCCCTATCCGAGAACAATCGTCATATACAGCGAGGGGAAGGAAGAGGCCACTGTGATCCCTTTTGGTTTTATGCCTGGACTCAAGTTTAATTTATCACTCAAGAACCCCATGGTGAAGACGCCGTCAGGGCAGAGGCTTGATCAAACAGACATGGGCTATTTCATCGATTTTGTTTTTCGGAGTCTTAAGAAAATAGAGCAAGAGGATGGTGAATTGAGGGAAGAGAGGGGAAAAATCACGTTTTTCCTCAACGCCCTTGACCACATCAATCGGGAAAAGATGGAGAAATATCGGATCGTAATTTCTAAGAAATATTGGCTTCCCATTGGAATTGAGAGGTACGAACTGGATGGTACACCCGTGGAGAGCATGCAGATCAGAAACTATTCCATAAACACCCACCTCGATGATCACCTTTTCCATCCTTGGGACACCCCCTAAAAACTAGCTTCAACCTTTTCCTCCTCATATCTTCTGGTAGAAATATGTTAAAAAATATTAGATTTCTGTTAGGAATTCCTTTATTTCCCGCCAAAGAATGTGCTAAGAAGTATCCCCATAAAGACAGGGAATGATGTGCCCAAAAGGTAGAAAAAACAGGGCTTTTCTTTCAACTGATGAGGGAGCGCAATTTGAGTCGGGAATCGGCTGAGAAAGGATGACAACAGGAGATTCTATGGATCTCTATTTGTTCGCAATCATTATACTGGCAGGGCTTGCGGTCTTTGATCTCATGGTGGGCGTCAGCAACGACGCTGTGAATTTCTTGAACTCCTCCATCGGCTCGAGGGTAGCCCCACGTCACATTATTATGATCATTGCCAGTTTGGGGATACTTGCAGGCGTGACTTTTTCAAGCGGCATGATGGAGGTGGCAAGGAAGGGCATATTCCACCCAAGATTCTTTCTCATGCCAGAGCTGATTACCATTTTCCTTGCCGTAATGCTTACCGATGTCCTGCTTTTAGATCTCTTCAATACGTTCGGTCTGCCCACATCCACAACCGTATCCATTGTGTTTGAGCTTTTGGGGGCCGCTGTAGCGGTATCCATCATTAAAATCCACATGGTGGGTGATAGTTATGTAACGCTAGGCAATTATATAAACACGGGAAAAGCCTTCGCCATTATAATGGGAATTCTTCTTTCAGTGGTGGTTGCATTTTTCTTTGGCGCCGTTGCTCAATTTGTAACCCGCCTTCTCTTTACATTTGATTATAAAAAACGGTTAAAGCGATATGGCGGTCTCTGGGGGGGCTTGGCCCTGTCGGTGATCACCTATTTTATTTTGATAAAAGGGGCAAAGGGCACCTCTTTCCTTACACCTGAAACCGTCTCCTGGATCAAAACGCATGCGTGGACCATCCAGTCGGGAAGTTTCTTGTTTTTTGGGGTCTTATTTCAACTATTGACGCTCTTTACCAAAATCAATGTGCTTAAGCCGATCGTGCTCATTGGGACCTTTGCGCTAGCCATGGCCTTTGCCGGGAATGACCTGGTAAATTTCATTGGTGTCCCCTTGGCTGGAATGAGTGCATATGGTTTTGCCTCAGGTACAGGCAACCCCTTACTGGCGACCATGGAAGCCCTGCAAAAGCCTATACAGACCAATACGATTCTGCTGTTAATCGCCGGTGCGATTATGGTTGCCACCCTATGGGTGTCACGAAAGGCACGTACGGTGACGCTGACTGAAGTCAGTTTAGGTCGGCAGGATGAGGGGATAGAACGTTTTGCTTCATCTATTTTCTCGCGGATTGTTGTAGGCATAGTGTATTCATTTTCTCAGTTTGCGAGAAGACTTATACCCGTATCGCTGAGGAAGAACATATCCGCTCGTCTCGACTCGGGTACATACCTGGTTCCCTCTTCGGCAGACGGAAAACAAGCCTATTTTGACCTGCTACGGGCCTCAGTGAATTTAATCGTGGCAAGCGCAATTATTTCATTCGCCACCTCATTAAAGCTCCCCCTTTCTACCACGTATGTAACGTTTATGGTGGCCATGGGGACCTCTTTGTCAGACCAGGCCTGGGGAAGAGAAAGCGCCGTTTATAGAGTCACAGGTGTGATAACCGTTGTGGGGGGATGGTTTTTTACTGCGCTTGCGGCATTTTCCACTGCCCTTGTGTTTGCTTTTATTCTTTATTTTCTGAAACTTACCGCCATCTTGGGTTTACTGCTTGTCGCATGTTTTCTGATCTTTTACACCTATCGTTACCATCTCAAAAGGGAAGAAGAAACCAGCGCCATTGAGGCCTTTAGCCTGAAGAGTGTGACGGAGGCCAATACGGCCATTGACACCTCCTTTGAGCAGACCGGCCATTTCTTGAAAGAGATCAGCGATAATTTAGACGTCTGTTTTGACGCAGCGGCCAAAGAGGACTTGGAGAGATTGAGAAATGCAAGAGCTGAGGACGAAAAAATACAGAAGAGGGTCAATATCATTGTGGCAAACATCTTCAGAACCCTATCTCTTCTAGACAAAGGGGACATGGATGGATCTCACACATACTCACGCTCAGTAAGGGCACTGCAGTCTATTGCTGAGAGCCATAGAGAGATCATCATGCGCACTTGTGAGCATTTTGAAAATTTTCATGCTGGGTTTGTGGGCGCGCAGAATGAAGAACTCCGGCATATCAAGACCTCTGTGACAAGGCTACTCTGGAACACGTCAATTATGCTCATGAGGCGGAAGAAGGTTGATTATGATTATATTGCCAATCAATGCGATAAACTAAGAAACCTTGTCACTGAATCTGACAAAAACCAGATAAGACGGATACAGAAGGCCGAGTCAACAACCCGCCTGAGCATCCTGTTTTATGGAATACTTGAGAATAGTCTGAATATTTCAGAACAGACACAGAACCTTCTCTCAGTATTCAGAGAGTCCTTTGAAGGGAAAACCGTGAGTAATCGTTTGAAGGATTCTTAATATGAACTTATTTGTTTTGGGAGGCAACGATGCGTATTTCAGTACGTTCCTTATTTGTGACCTCGCCCTTTGAGGGGCTTCAGGAGCATGCAGAAAAGGTGAGGGAATGTGGGTGGGTATTTCAACAGGCCGTGGAGTGCTATGCGTCGGACAAGTGCGAAGAATTTGACGCACTGCGTCAGGAGGTCTCAAAACTGGAGAGCGAAGCGGATGCCATAAAACGTAGAATTCGTGGCCACATCCCTAAAGGAACAAGGATGCCAATAGGGAAATTCGAGCTTTTCTTATATATTAGAGAGCAGGATAAGGTCCTGGATTCAGTGCAAGACGCCCTTGACTGGCTCTCTTATAGAGGGAGGCCAAGCATTCCGGAAGAAATACAAAAGGATCTGTTCCTTTTAGTGGACTCTGTGATTGAGCCCATGGAGGATTTGAGCAGAATGGTCTCCGAGGCAAAAAAATACTTTGATGGTTACTCTGAAAAGCAACGCAGGATTGTAAAGGACATCATCCACAATCTACGTAAACGAGAGCACGAAGCAGACCAAATGGAAGATGAATTGAAAATCAAACTCTTTACCATTGAAAAGGACCCCATAGCCATATTTCATATGGTAAGACTTTCTGAAATCATCGGTTCCATCGCAGATCATGCTGAAAATGCTGGCGATATGATGAGGGCGATGATTGCAAGAAAGCGAAGAGTCATCTTTGGTGAGAGTTAAGGTGCCATGTTTTTTATGCAACGATAGGGTTTATTCGATCCAATGCAGCACATTGCGCATAAAGCTCCAGCGCGGCTTTTTCCTTACCGCCGTGCGCCCATAAATCCAGTGATTTACAAGCTCATCGATGGTGTTGTTGAGACGGTTTAGTCGGACCCAATTATTAAGATACTCTTCGAATTTGGGATCACGCTCGGCAAGACCCAATACCAAGGGGACTCGGTTTGGTGGGTCAAGAGGACTGACGATGGCGTATTGCGGATAGATAAGGGTCCAAGCAGCACCCCCTTCGGCTGTCGTTACCAAAGCATCTAAATTCATGTCCTTGCCTTGAAAAAATCTCTGTTCTGTGGGCAACTCAACAACCTCCACATTGTCCAGGAGCTCGTGAACGCGTTCTGCAAAAATAAGCCCATCCTTAATCACCCCTACGCGCACGGGACCCAATTTGCGGATAGCATCCAGCGAACTAAAATCTTTGCGACGGTGCTCCTCTACCACCAAGCCCGTATTCACCATCAAGTAGGCATCCGAAAACAAAATCTTTTCCGACCGCTTCAAGGTGGCCGTGATGCCAGATATGGCCAAGTCAAAGTGATCCTGGTCCAATGCCTTCTCTAGGTCTTGCCACGCATAGGGGACAAATTCGATCGTTACACCTAAATCTAAGGCGAGATGATGGACCAGATCCACGTCAAAGCCCACCAATTCGCCTTTGGGATTGCGATATGAAAAGGGGAGGCGGTCAGGATTAAAACCGATGCGAATGATGCCACGCTGCTTGATGCGATCCAGTCGGGATTGATTCGAATCAAGTTTGACGGGATTGGGTTCTGCTCGGGGAAGTTGCACGGCCTCCACTTGACCCTCTAACAACTGCATGTTGGCGATGATTTGGTCTTTGCGATAACTGTCTTTGAACCGTGAATTTAAATACAAGTGTATTCCGGTAATGGTCAAAACGGCCAGTAGCACGGAAATCACTGTCATAAAGGCCATCTTTGACCATCGGATCCGGAGCCAACCACGAATGGCCGCCGTGGTGAGAATAGTAAAAGTGAACAAATGCATGGTGGCCATCAGATCTCCCACCCGTGAGGCCCACACCCCGGACATCAGAAACAATTGGAATATATCGGCAGGCAGTTTCTGCCCATCCAGTAGAAAAGGGATGGTTGTCACAATGTTGCCAAAAGAGAGCACCAGTCCAACGGGAAGGATAAATGCATAGGAAGCCATTGAAACCGTGCCGCTGTAGAACCAGGTGGCAAAGGGGATGAAAATAAGGGACAAAATTCTGCCAATATCGGGAAAGGGGTACCCCAGCGGGATGATAAACTCGGGCCTCGCATCAGAGCTCTCTTCTTTCTCAGCGTACTGAGCAAATAGTTGATTCACGCTTTCAATGAGCATGGGTATGACCACGAATGTGCTGTTGAGGATGAACGCCGTGATCAAGGCATTCTTGGACGCGGAAAGCACATCCAGATACGTAAAACGCGTGCACGCCGCGATGGTCATGGGTAGAACCCAGCCCGCAAGAAACAAAACCCCTAGGGTAAAGGTGAGCAAGTACCCTTGGAGACGACCAAATTCTTGGAGGGTTAAGGTTCCAGCGGCACTGGCTGCGATGGCAAAGAGGCCAAGGGGGGTAAGCTTAATAATGAAACCGTTCATGCGCCGCAGTATTTGGGCCATAAGATCGAAATGATTCAACAAGGTCTGCTTATCTTTCACCCCAATGGCGGCAACGCCAAAGAGAATGCAAAACAACACCACCGCCGGCACAAGGTTGAAGGTCACTGACCGAAAAGGATTGGAGGGGACAAAAAGGCTCATAAAATCAATGTACTTTGGCGATTCAATGAGACTGGTGCTGAAAAACGCTCCCGTGGAAAAAGTGGGAAAGGCCATTCCTAAGATAAAAACCGCTGCAGCACCGATTCCCCAGAGGCACAAAATGACAATGAGCCCTTTTCCCGCCAGGACCCGCGCTTCGGTAAAGGACATGCGGCCGATATTGGTGATCAGGGATACGACAATGTATGGCAATACGGTCATCTGCAGCAGGCCTACATAAATATCACCCACGACCCTGAGTCTGGCGGCATACTCACCGATGAAAAGCCCCAGGGCCAGGCCGGCAAACAACCCGATCCAAATGAGTGAAGTGAGGCTCAGGCGACGGGCAGGTTTTGAGGATGGTTCAGTGGGTGTGGTTGTATTCATGATGGTAAGGCCTTGATTTAATCTGAATTGTGGAACAGTTCTATATTAGGTCTAAATAGCCCGCGTTGAACGGTTTGAAATTATCAGGAGGCAGACCAACTTGTCAAAAAAAAGACCAGGGTTAATGGGCAAGAGGACTGTGACTACAGTCCTCTTGCTTGTATATGGCCGTTTAGCCTGTTAAACCTGAGTTTCAACAGGATGGCGAACTTAGAAGTCGACCTGAAAACGTGCTTGAAAAATGTCGATTTTATCATTAGGCACATTTTCACGATTTTTAAGATCCGCGTTGATATAGTTGAACATAAAGCGAATGCTGGGGTTGATGTACCAGTTGAGGCCTGCGGTAATATTTTGCTGTTCACCACCTTTAATCTCACCGTCCATCAAATCCAGGTCAGAGTAACGAAGCGCCACTTCAAAGGCGCCCCAGCCCGGTTGCCCGATGTGAAAATTGTTTTTGGGCTTGACCCGGCCAAAGGTTCCTCCCTTTTGGTCATATTTGCGGCTTTCACCGGTGATAAACCAGGTCCCATAGAGATAAAAGCCTTCAAACTTAGGGTCGTTTTCGTCGGGCGCATCGGTCTTAAGCCAGAAATATTCCCCTTGCACCGAGACCGGTCCCCAGACCAGAGCCGCCTCAGGATTGAGTAAATCGGCACTCTCTGCAGAAAACCGACCCGTGTTGGCCAGCCGTACGTCCGTAATGTGGGTCTCTGGACGGGCGCGAAAGCGCAGCGTAGTTAGATTCTTATCGCGGAATTTATGGCTATAGCCTAAACCCAAATGCAACAAATGGGTCTTGTCCCGATACCAGGGGGTGCCAGCCACCCTCGCTGAAAAATTCGTATTGGAAAAATCATTGAAATAATCGCCACTATCTCCCACATCATAGTAGTAGCCGGCCTCCCATACGAGCCGCTTGTTCAGCACGCTATTCCAGAGCAGGATACCGGTGTTACGGCTAGGGGCAAAGGCTAAGGTGGGTAAGGCCCGCTCCATAAAGGTGATATATTTACTACTGGTGAGTTCTTCCAGAGAGATAGGTTCCTTGTTATGGCCAATGCGGAGCACGTTGTTTGCCACGTAAGGCACTTTCAAGAAATCGATATACGCATCCTTGAGATCCACATCTTGCCCGGTGAGATCCACCTGGAGCTTATATCCCATGGTCTCGTAAAGGGTTCCACTGGTAAAGAATCGAAGGCGACGGAATTCCACGCCAGTGCCTTCCAGTGGTGGACTTTCGCCCTCCGCCACTAAGGCGTCCTCAAAGGCTTCATCCGCGCTGATGTTGGCCCAGTCCAGCATAATCCGGCCACCCCAACGTGTCTTGATTTTACCGTCTTTGTGTTCCACCCTCAGACCGTCTTTCCAATAGGCCTTCCACTCCGGGCCCTCTTTCTCTGCTTCGGCCCTTTTTTTCAGCTCATCGTATTTTTGATCCGAGATTTCTCCCTTGTCCCTAAGGATATCCAGGATTTCTTCTGAAAAAGTCTTCTCCTTCTTTTCCTCTGCTGTGGCCGGAGCGCTCCAGACCATCGTCCAGGAGACCAGCCCGGCGAGCAACAGAGTCGCAAATAGTCCTTTTGACCATGTGCGTCTTATTTGTGTCGCAAGATAACATAAGTCCATTCTTTCTTTCCTCCTTAATGGTTTTAAGTTGACTAAGAGATTCTTTCTAGGCTCGGTATTAAAGCATCACCTCCTCCCCAGCCTTACCGTGAAAGCCCCTTTTACCGGGAGGGGTGTTAGGCAATAATTAGCTTGTGGTTAGACTTTTGTTATTTGAGAAAGTACGGAGGTGTAACCGGGGCATGCTGGGATGAAAGGGTAGACAACGCTTCTGCTGACGCCGGTCATCGATTCCTGCCGACATGGAAGTTGCGGATAGGTTGTGAAACTGAGCACTAAAGAGATTTAAGCATCTAGGACGGCTGTCTTAGAAAGGAGGTGGTTTGTCGCAATTGAACAAAACTGTCATTCCGGGTGAGCCCTGCTATCCTGCCCCGTACTCGATAAGGGGTTGGGCGAGACCCGGAATCCAGGAAGATGACGAATTTTGAAACAGCTGCTGATTGAGGAGGTTATAGAAAGGAAAAATGATGTACGATCGGATAAGGAAAGCAGTTATTCCGCGTTATGCTCAAATATCATATAGGTAATGGCACACCTTACAGCCTTCGGCCGCTTCCGGCATGGCTTCTCTGGCTGCTTCCAGGACTTTTTCTCGATTGGAAGAAGACCCGACCAAACTCTCCATGATAGTGTCCTCATGGGCTTTAACACGCTCTGTAAATCGTTCCCTGTAGAACTTGCATGCCTCGGTTTCCCAGATCTCCAGGAGGTCCTGATCCGGTAGGGAACCATAATGAACGATCGGCATGGTAACGTCTTTTCCCAGAAAGGTGGTTGGGCCCCCTATAGCGAGATTGATGCAGGGTCCCACGGCCCCATCATAACGAATGAACAATGAATCCCTCGGATCC
>JASFEQ010000169.1:0-8817 GCA_050124735.1 Desulfobacteraceae bacterium
CCATGGCCTGGAAAATATCTCCCTTCCCCTCGGGGTTCAGGCTTCCCTCGACACGGAGGCAATGATTCTCGCCATCACAGAATCCTGCGTCGCATCGTGAGTCGGCCCCTTTCCCCTCTAAGCTTAATCTAGCCAACATCTTTCAAAGGTCTCGAGGAGTTCTTTGATGAAGAGTGAGTAAAAACGAACATTTTTTGATAAAATTAAATTTAATATATTGAATTTGGCTATTATATAAAACTATTTAAGTTATTATATCCTAATAATATTTTGTGCTTGTCAAAGTTTGTTGAGAATGGTAATTTAGCAAACAATGTGCGGTATCTCCAAGGCTATTGATCCATCTTAAGCCTATGGAAAGAGCCATTCATTCATGGAACTGATTAGACGCCTAGGAGCAGCAGCACTACTTATCACTGGTAGGATAGGCCTTATGGGCCTCTTCCTATTCAAGGCGTTTTTCTATTCTGCTATCCCCCCTCTAAAATTTTCCCGCCTGCTCAAACAGATTCATTTCATCGGTTTGCAATCCGGTCTTGTCATATTTCTTACAGGGGCTTTCACGGGCATGGTTTTGGGCCTCCAGGGGTATTACACCCTCAGCCGCTTCGGTTCTGAGGCCTTTCTCGGACCCATGGTGGCACTGGCGCTCATAAAGGAGATGGGTCCGGTCATTTCCGGTTTGATGGTGACAGGAAGGGCAGGATCGGCCATTGCAGCCGAAATCGGCATCATGCGAATCAGCGACCAGATCGACGCATTAGAATTGATGGGCCTAAATCATTACCGGTATCTGGTGGTCCCCAACCTCTTGGGCGCGATCATTGCCCTTCCGCTACTCACGGCCATTTTTGATGTGGTGGGTATCTTTGGAGGTTATGTGGTGGGCGTCAAGCTCCTCGGTGTGGGGGCCGGCACCTACTTTGGTGAGATGGCCAGCTACGTGGCGTTGGAAGACGTCATGGAGGGGATCTACAAATCCCTAAGTTTCGGAATAATTATTGCCTGGATCTCCTGCTATAAGGGATACTATACGGGCATTCACACGGGATTTGGAGCTGAAGGCGTTAGCAAGGCTACCACCCAGGCGGTGGTGCTCGCGTCCGTACTTATCCTTGTGTGGGACTATTTCATGACCTCTATTCTATTTTGAAAATGGGACATGGTATGATGGAAGCACGGCCTCCGGCTCGGAGAGAATAATGGAGCGAGCCAATTACATGATCCAGATTGAAGCGTTACATAGGTCTTTTGATGGTTTCCACGTCCTGAAAGGTATTTCCTTACAGATAAAGACCGGTGAGGTTATTGCCCTGATTGGAATGAGTGGTTATGGGAAGAGTGTTCTACTCAAGCATGTGGCCGGGTTGATGACCCCGGACAAAGGGCGCGTATTGGTTGATGGCAAAGACGTGGTCACCCTCAAGGGTAAGGCCCTCACCCAACTGAGGAGTCGCCTGGGGTTCCTTTTTCAGGGGGGCGCCCTGTTTGACTCCATGACTGTCTTTGACAACGTGGCCTTTCCCTTGCGGGAGAAGACCAAGCTGCCAGAGAAAGAGATCAAGGAAAAGGTCATGTCAGAACTGGTTCAAGTGGGGCTCTCCGGCGCGGAGGCGAAATACCCATCTCAGGTAAGCGGCGGAATGAAAAAGCGGGCCGCACTCGCCCGGGAATTGGTTTGGGCGCCTGAGATCATGCTCTTTGATGAGCCCACAACGGGACTGGACCCTATCATTGGGCATGCCATCTTGAACTTGATAGATACCCTTCACAAGCGGCTTCAGTTCACCGGCATCATTGTCACACATGAATTGGAAAAGGTATTCAAGATCGTCAATCGAGTGGCTATGCTACATGAAGGGGTCATTCTGGCTCACGGGACGCCCGAAGAGATAGTCTCCTCAGAGGACCCGATTGTTCAGCAATTCATAAATGGAGATATCGAGGGACCCATATCATATCGATAGCAGGCCCTTGTTATTGGTCGTTAGTCAGTTGCCAAGATAAAATCGTTTTTCGATTTTATGCCGGGAGGTAAGACATGAGGAAACTTGACCTTGAATTGGCCGTGGGACTATTTGTGCTCGCCGGTATTCTTTGCCTTGGATACCTCTCCATCAAGCTGGCAAAGATGGAAGTGCTTGGGGGAGACGGATATGAGATCTCTGCCATCTTTTCTAATACCGGGGGGTTAAAGGAGGGGGCATCCGTGGTGATCGCGGGCGTGGAAGTGGGACGTGTCAAAGGCGTAACGATTGAGGATTACGAGGCCAAGGTTACCTTTACACTGAAGGAGGGATTGGAGATCCAGGAAGACGCCATCGCCTCTGTCAAAACCAAAGGATTGATTGGGGAAAAATATATACAAATAAGTCCGGGTGGATCTGAAGAGATCATTCCGCCGGGTGGGATGATCCAGGAAACAGAGCCTGCCGTGGACATAGAACAGTTGATCTCCAATTATGTCTTTGGGAAGATCTAGAGACTTCCACTGGGAGGGATTTATGATGCCTAAATATCTCTTGCAGATAATCGCTATTCTTTTTCTGATATTCACGCTCACAATCCCGGCACGGGCTGATGGGCCTATGGAGCGGATCAAAGAGACGACGGATAAGATAATTGCCATTCTTAGCGATCCCGATTTGAAGGCCCCAGATAAGGCCGAGGAGAAGCGGAGAAGGCTTCGTCAAGTGGTGGATGAACGCTTTGATTGGGAGGAGTTCTCTCGACGAACTCTGGGAAAACATTGGAGAAAGAGGACTGAAGAGGAAAAGAGAGAGTTCATCCCCCTGTTTGGAAAACTGGTGGAGCGAACCTACATGGACAAGGTGGAGGACTATTCCGGAGAAAAGGTCGTCTATGTGAGTGAACGCACCAAAGCAAAGTATGGACTCGTCAAAGCGAAAGTGATGACAAACGATAGGCGAGAGATCGATGTTGACTACCGCCTCAAGAATAAGCGTAGCGACTGGTACGTCTATGATGTCGTGGTCGTGGGTGTCAGTCTCGTTAAAAGCTACCGTGTCCAGTTCAATGACATCATTATGCAGTCATCATATGAAGAGCTTGTAAAAAGACTGAAGGATAAATTGGCCGCTGAAGAATAAGAGAGAATAAAGATTGAAGGTCTGCGCTTCCCATAGAAAGGAGCTGCCCTCCCATGAGAAAGATCTGCGGGATATTTATATTTTCCACACTCTGGTTCATCCTGCCCCCATATCTCTCTTTTTGCCGATCCGTTGAAAACGCATTCCCCGGCCCGGCCATCTCTTCAGATGAGCCGACGGAACGATTTGATCGTTATGACCGGGGTCTTGATATAGATGCCGGATCTGATCGCTTTGAATACCTTCCCTCTACTCATCCTGTGAAATATGGTCACCGTCAAACGCCGACCACTAACAATGACATTTCTGAAAGACCAATCATGGCACAGGCAACAAAATCCGCTTCGGAGCCTTCCCAGCCAGAGGACTCTGAGGAGGACCTCACTGACCCTTTTGAAGATGAGGACGATAAGGATCTTCCGCCCTTGAAGACCATTGCTGACCCCATCGAGCCCGTCAATCGGGCTTTTTTCTATTTTAACGACAAACTCTATTTTTGGTTACTCAAACCTGTTGCGAGGGGATACAGGTTCATCCTACCTCAGCCTGTAAGGATTGGCGTAAGGAACTTTTTTGACAATTTGGGCTTTCCCATCCGTTTTGTGAACTGCGTGCTCCAGGGAAAATTCGAAGGGGCGGGCCGAGAGGCCAACCGTTTTGTGGTCAACACCACGGCGGGTCTATTGGGTTTAATTGATGTGGCCGAGGAAAAGATGGATATTAATGAACAGGATGAGGATTTCGGGCAAACCCTTGGATTCTACGGTTTAGGGCCGGGATTCTACATCAATTGGCCCATCCTAGGACCATCTAGCCTGACCGATACAGTGGGAATCGTGGGTGATATACCTCTCGACCCTGTGAGCTATACTGGCGAGACATTTATAGCACTACCCGTTCGCAGTTTGGACCTGGTCAACCGCACTTCCCTCACCATTGGAGAATATGAGGATCTCAAAAGGGCTGCACTGGATCCTTATGTGGCCATGAGAGACGCCTACTATCAATTCCGCCAGAATAAGATCAAGGAATAGACCTTCTATCGAGAAGGCGAGTGTCTAATCTATTCTTGTGGGAGGATCTTTGTGAAGTTAGGATCTCGTGGCTTGAAATAGTCGGAATGCCGAATGTCAAAGTTCAAAGCTCAAATGAATTTGGAAATCAAAATTCCTAAAAAAGATTTTTTTGGCATTGGGCATTTGGATTTGATTTGACATTCGGAATTTGACATTTGAGATTTCTCGTAGCTTTGCTATTCAAAGCTCCAGTCTAATGACTTTAGGAAGTTTAAATATGGTAGGGGGTACACTTAGAATTCTAAACCTTTTCTTGCCCCAGTTCCTCTCCTGAAAAGAAGATGTCTCGGCCATGTGTGACTTTTAATAGCCTTGAGGACTTAACCGCTTTTTGACTTCAGGAACTCTTTTGCTTTCCTCCATGTATCATTCAAAATACGCAGCGTGCCTTCACGTGCTTCTTCACGAAATCCAAACAACTTGTTAAATTCCTTGGCATTTCGGCTCATTTCATCCTCAGGCATAATGGGTGTGGAAATGAGAAGCGACCGCTCGTAATGTTTGAACAAACGTTTGGCCATGTCCACACTTATGTTGCCATATTCCTGTTCGAACATCCGCTTCCAATGGACCGACCAGCCCGGGATCATGAAGAAGGTTCCGGCCACATTACACAGCTCGCCATAGTAACATTCGCGGCCCCCTATGATTAGACCCACACAGTCGTCTACGGGGTGGCCTTCATCCATGGGGATAAAGATGGGCACACCAGCATCCGACAGCAATTCCTCCGGGCTTTCAAGGGCGTTGCCACACAAACCATATCCAAGGAGCAAGGCGTCCACGTGGGGGCTCATTTCGCAAGCGGCCTCCACCAATCCTTCTTGCAGGGTCTTCTTTCTGTTATGAAGCGCCAGTTCCAGCACGCGAACCAGCACTTCCAGATTGCTTGAAGGGTTAAGCTTGAAGGCTGTTAAGTCAGTGATTCGCCCGAAGCTTTCAGCTCCTTTTGAGTTGAGCGCTTCTATGAAGCGGGCGGACCGGCTATCCTCAAGGACTGTTATCCGAGCGACTTCAGGATCTTTAACCAGAAGATGTGCAAATTCAAGTTCCAGAATTTCGCAAGTCAAAACACCCAACACCGCCATAGGTATGTCTCCTCCCGGATTCTTGAATAACCATACATAATATCTTATCCTGATCGAGTTGTCATTGACCAAGAGAGCGGCTACTTATATTTATATGGTTCAGCATAAGTATATGTCTTAATGAGGGGAGCTTCACTTTTGGAAGGGTATGGGATGTGCCAAGGCTCTAGAGCCCTAATGGGGAGCCATGAGGGGGAGCATTGATGAGACATGTTGAAAAGGCTCTGTTGGCCGTATTGACCATAGCGATTACGGTTGGTGTTGTCTGGTACGACAACCGGGCTGTAGCCCCAAAAAAGGCTACTTGGGAAGACGTGCTCGCTGAAGCTGGGCGCGGCGGATACCAGCTTATCAGCACAGAGGAACTATGGAAGCGTTACAAAAGAGAACCCAAAAACCTTTTCCTGGTGGACACGCGCCAGGAGTGGGAGTACCGGACCGGACATATTAAAGGCGCTGTAATCTTTACGATGGAACCTACCTGGCTGTCGCGATGGCGGAAAAAGGGTGAGTTGGCCACATTCCTGGGTCCTGATAAGGATCGCTTTATCGTGTTTTACTGAGCGGGACTCGCATGAGTCCGCAGCGACTCGGCGGCCAGGGTGGCCGTAAAGCTTGGCTATGAAAACGTATACCGTGATCCCCTGGGTTATCCCGAATGGCACGCGAGGGGTCTGCCCATTGATAGCGCTCCCGCAGGACTCGCCTCAATGGCTCCCGATGCTCAGAAGCCTGGACCGCTCGTGGGCTGGGCCATGATCTGGACGCTTCTGGGCGTCTTTGCAGGCGGTATAGCCCTTAATCTCACACCATGCATCTACCCTTTGATCCCCATTACTGTTTCCTATTTTGGTGGCAGGAGCGGGAAGGGGAGAGGCAAACTGATTGGCCATGGATTATTGTATATCGCTGGATTATCGTTAACGAATTCTGTGCTTGGCCTGGTCGCAGCCATGACAGGAGGGCTCATGGGCGCCTTGCTCCAGAACCCCATAGTGCTTACTCTGGTGGCCGCCATCTTGCTCTTTTTTGCCACGAGTCTTTTTGGTTTATGGGAATTGCGCCTGCCAAACGGATTGACTCAGGCAGCCTCTAAATCATACGCTGGTTACTTTGGGAGCCTCTTTATGGGCTTGACTTTGGGTCTCGTCGCTTCTGCCTGCATCGGCCCATTTATTCTGGGATTGCTCACCTGGGTGGGCAGTATGGGTAGCCCATATCTAGGTTTCTTGATCTTTTTTACCCTGAGCCTCGGTATGGGCCTGCCGCTCTTTTCCCTGGCCCTTTTCTCAGGCCTATTAGAGAAACTTCCTGGATCAGGCGAGTGGATGCTGTGGGTGCGAAAGCTGATGGGGTGGGTCCTGGTGGGAATGGCCGTCTATTTTGTACGCCCGATTTTACCCAAAACATTGGGAATCTTCCTCTTGGCAGCCGTGGCTTTGGCTGCGGGACTTCATCTTGGATGGACAAGTAGAATACAAGCAAGCTTTCGAGCCTTTAACGGGCTTAAGTCTGCTGCTTTGGTGGTGGGTCTGGTTATGGCCGCTTTGCTTACCAGCTCATGGGTGATGAAAGGCCCTGGGGTGGCCTGGCAGTCCTATTCTGAGCAGCTTTTATCTGAGGCGAGGCAATTAAAAAAACCAGTGATCATTGATTTCTATGCGGACTGGTGTGCGCCCTGTCGAGAACTGGATGAGATGACCTTTCACGATCCTCAAATCGTCAAACAGGCAAAGGCTGATTTCGTGATGATAAAGGTTGACCTTACCAGAAAAGGCAATCCGGTTCATGAAAGCCTGTTGCGTCAGAGTGGGGTCAAGGGGGTGCCCACAGTCGTTTTCTTGGACCAGGAGGGAAGGGAACGGCGCGATCTTCGCGTGGTGGATTTTCTCCCCGCAGATCAGTTCCTCATCCGAATGGCAGAGGCCAAGAAGGAGTAAAGTCCGTAGTCCGTTGTCAGTGGTCAGTAGCTTTCGAGAACACAACCGGCCAGGCGGTGAAAGTTGGGGTCACATCTTAAATGTTAAGTAATGGACCTGAATACTTAATATTTAAGATGTGACCCCACAGCCATTGGCACATAACCATGCGGAAGAGTGAATGGCCTACATCCGTTCCAGACCAGTAATGACGCCATGACAACGGCACGCCGTGCTCACAAGGAGTTGACCTCTGGCTTTCTGCACTTTCTCAAACAGCGCGAATAGGCGCTTGGGGCGATAACCCCCGATACCGGCTCCCAACTGGTGGCTCCGAATGGCCAGCGCTTTAAAGGGAGGTAAGTTTATGTCGCCGAGGATCTCGAACATGTTACGCTTTCTTGGCTCTCCGGTAACCGTACAAAAGTCCCGGGGCTCAGCACAATCATCCGGGCACCTGAAATCGGCGTGACTAACATAGATGTTCCCGTCGGAACCACGAATAGGATTAGGGAGGAGGGGCTCCATCTCATGGGGTAAGGTAACGCGACGAAGTCGCTCTGGGCCCATACGACGCAGAAACCACTCAGCAGCCAGGTGGACAGGCAATGCGGGAATGATCCAGTCTGGTGAATTGTCAGGATGAAGATGTTTTTCCAGGTACGCTACCCCATCTGCCTGCGCCAAGATAAGATTCGAGCCCTTACACCGCAATAGATTCTCTTTGGCTGTATCTACAAGGACGAAGTGCCTCTCTTTACGGCTTTTCGACAACCTCTCGAATGCGATGAAGCCAAACTGACCCACACCTATGATCCATATCTCTTCCACAATACTTACTTTTTCACTGCGGGGTATGTACCGAAAACATATACCTCATATTCGCTCTGGTCTACCAGATAGGGTTGTAACTTGGCCTCGATAGCCTTTCTCTCCGGGTCCTCTTTCCAGTTGAGCCAATTCTCCATATGCTGCCATGTACTGATCACAAGAACTTTTCGCGGATCGTCAATGCTGATAAGGCTCTCCCCGGTGATATAGCCTGTCTGCAACATCGCCTCGGAGCGGAATTTGTTGACCAACGCAAAAACCTCCTTGTCTTTGCCCTCTTTGAATCGTCTTTTGATCAAGACTTTGACCGCCATAATGAACTCCTTTTCTAAAAATGGCTCAATAGGGGTGACAGGGGATGCAGGATGCTGATTTTATAATCATCGACGCGTCGGCTTGCGCCAGGTATTCCCTAAGGCATATTCTCTTTTAACTTATCTTTAATCTCTTCAACAGAAAGGACTTTGCCCACCGAAGTCACCTTGCCGTCAACGACGAAACCCGGTGTCATAAACACCCCCATCTTAGCAATGTAATTAACGTCCTTGACCTTCTCAACTTCAATATTGACTGATGAATCAATGTCCGAGACAGCAGTGACGGTGTTGTCATAAAGGGCCTCACAACGTTTGCATCCTGGACCCAAAATCTCAACTTTCATCTCTTAACCTCCTTGCTTTATCTTATCCCTATCGTTGCATAAAAAACATGGCAAGGGATGGTTAAAAAAAAAGAATAACGCCGTGGATCTGCAGCATCCTCTACTTTTCCAACGTTAGGGTTAATCTAGTAC
>JASFEQ010000170.1:0-8787 GCA_050124735.1 Desulfobacteraceae bacterium
GAAATATGGCGATACGAGTTGTCAAACCATCTCCCATTGCAACTGGTATGATCCGGAAGATGTGAAGGCCCGCCGAGTAGACGGACGGCGGGATGAATGTACCCGTTTTGTGGGCGAATGCGCCCAGGTCCTGGGAGAAGTGTTACTTGAAGTGGTTGGGGAGGAGGAACTCAAGATACTTCAAGGCGAAACATAGGAGATTCAACCTGGATGGATTCCACATCCCCTATCCTGAGTGCACGCGTTTGATGGCGCTGTGCGAACCCGTCAAGATCCCGCCACCCAAACACCTCAAATTAGACCATTCTTTACAAAAAGGCTTAATTCAATTAAACTATTTCTAAAAAAAACAGAAAGACGTAAAGGATGTAAGGAGGGACGATGAGGAAGATTAAGCATGTTCTGTGGGCTATTCCACTATTGTGGCTGATCGTTGTGGCCACACCCGTATATTCAGCCAAGATTTATTTCAAAAATGGTTCATCCATTGAATGTGACAAGGCCTGGAAAACAGGAGATTTTGTCTGGATCCAAAAATCTCGAGGCGTCATGGGCTATCCCGTCGGGGACGTGAATTTAAAGGCGACTTTTGGGGAGACCCTGGGAAAAGCGGCAGGGAAAGGGCGGGGCGAACCAGATAAGGAAACACTTATTCTTGAACTCTGGGAATTGTCTGGACTGCAAAAACAGGTGGCCCAGCTCGATGACCTTTCCGTTGCTGGCCTGGACGAGCAATACCAGGCTGGGAGAATGCCTCCGCAAGTCTATGAATATCTTGTCCCCATATTAAAAGATGCGTATCAGGCAGAGAGGGTAAAGCGGCATTTGCTGGCACGGTTCCAGAAGAGCCTAGACCCAGCATGTATTGAGGCCGTGCTGAGCTGGCTGCGGTCGCCCTTGGGGCAAAAGATCACGAGACTTGAAGAGGCTGCATCGACCCCGGAGGGCGTGAGGCAGATGACCATGTATGCCGCCGTGCTTCAGAGCGATCCCCCTCCGCAGGAACGATTAAGACTGGTGGAACGCCTCGATAAAGCGATCAAAGCAACGGATTTAATGCTGGATATGGCGACGATCACGGTTAATGAAACCATGAATGGCGTGGTTGCGGCAATGCCCCAGCAGGTTGACATAGATCCCGTGACACTGAGTCGGCAGCTGAAAACGCATCGCGAGGAAATGAGAAAGCAATTTCAGAAGGCGGCTACGACCACTTTCCTTTATGCTTATCAGCCCCTGTCGGATAAGGAATTAGAAGAATACATAGCCTTTGCAGAATCCGAACATGGAATGCGTTACCATAAGGTGTTAGTGGAAGAAATGAAGAGGATTCAACTAGACGCCGCTTATCACGTGGCGAAAGGCATGAACAGCTTGCTCCCTAGTCAAATGTGAGCGTCGAAAGAATAGGGGACGTTGTTGACTATCGTGACAAACTATGTCAGAGCTCAACGGGCTGTCACTTAATTAGGTGTGAGCAAAGGTAATTAATCATTATGCCAAGACAAGCACAGTTGGGCTCTCCTAGGACTCTTCATCATGTAATTGCTCGAAGGATATAGGGGACGGATATCTCAGATAAGGGTGCAAATGGCAATCGAACTTAAGGAAGGTTATAGCCTGACCTTAGCGGAAGAAGGTGGGCAACCAGGGGTACCCACGTCGGCTACTTCAAGGATATTTATGATAAACAGTGTGAAAATTAATTAGTCACGATAGTCAACAACGTCCCCCATTTTTCTGTGGAGGGGAT
Organism: Desulfobacteraceae bacterium; assembly: GCA_050124735.1. Lineage (GTDB taxonomy): Bacteria > Desulfobacterota > DSM-4660 > Desulfatiglandales > HGW-15 > JASFEQ01. Next base: position 1,754 of record JASFEQ010000170.1, read on the forward strand.
AAACGGGGAATGCGTTCAGGGGCTGCAAACCCCACAGCGATCGCATGATCCCACTTGACATACCTCAGATTCCTTTTCCTTTAGAGCGAGTTTATATTCCTTGATCAAATACTCTTTGTAGATGCCATGATCTATAAAGTCCCAGGGAAGGATTTCGTCACTCTCCCTATTCCTGTAGACGAAAAAATCGGGATTGAGTTCAGAGGAGCGGAAGGTCTTGGTCCAATCCCCATGGCGTTTGTGGGATGATAAAAGCAGGGGTCCAACTCGCCTATCGCCCATGGACAATAGGGTCTGTATGTATGCCCATTTGGGCACGTCAAAGTTTACCTTAACGCCTCCCTCCTTGCCCATGGCCTTTCTCAACCATTTCTGCTTCTCTTTCAGGGTGGAAATGCTCTCCATGGGAAACCACTGGAAGGGTGTAAATGGTTTAGGGACGAAACAGTTCACGCTCAGTTTTATTTGACCGATTTTCCCACGGGTTCTGGATTCCTTAATAAGATGATGCTTGATGGTTTTGACCAGATCTAAGATCTGGGTCACATCTTCATGGGTTTCTGTAGGCAGGCCGATCAAGAAATAGAGCCTGAGAGTGAAGGCGCCCTTTTGCGCGATGAGTCGAACTGCGTTGATGATTTGATCTTGCGTCAGTTGTTTGTTCACCACCCTGCGAAGTCTTTCAGAGCCGGCCTCCGGGGCGATAGCCACACTCCTCTGTCCCACGCTTTTCAAGTTGTCAAGTAACTCTTCGGTTAATGAATCGGCCCGTAATGAAGAGACGGAAAAACGTCCCCCTTTCTCTACTATCTGCCCTGTGATATGCCCTATGCCTGGCGTATCTGACACGGACGCACTCACCAGACCCACACGGTCGTGTCCTTCCATGACTTCTTCTAGCCGAGAGAGCAACTGGGTCTCATTGTGGATTCTTGGGGGCCGGTAAACATAACCTGCGGCGCAGAACCGACATGAGCGTCCGCAACCCCTGCCCAGTTCAATGAGGACCCTGTCAGCGAACTCCGTATCCGGTGTCAAAATGCCAGAGATGGCTACCGGAGCGTCTGCATCAACATGACGTGCCACCTTTATCTTTTCAGGGACGCCGGGATGGGCGGGTTCCATGGACTTGATGGTACCACTATGGTGGTATTCGGTGTGATAAAGGGAAGGGACATAGAGGGAATCTAGATTTTTCGCAAGCGTCTTTAAGACTTCTTGCTTGCTCTCCAGGTTGTGCATAACATCTATGAATAGTCCCATGAAAGCCTCAAGGTTTGCCTCAGCGTCTCCCAATAGGAAAAGGTCAAAGAAGGGGCTTAAGGGCTCTGGATTCATAATGGTGGTGATCCCTCCGGCCATGAGAACAGGATGGGAATCCTCCCTCTCATGGGATAGGATAGGGATTTTGCCCAGCTGAAGGATTTTCAGGATGTTGGGGTAATCATTCTCAAAGGAGAGGGAGAAGGCCACGAGGTGGAATCTCTGGAGTGGATACTGGGATTCCATGGAGAGGAGGTCCTTTCCCGATTCCAGATAGAGGGACATTTCTCTGTCATCGGGTAGGAAGAAACGCTCGGCCACCACATTCTCTTTTGCATTCAAGAGTTGGTACACGATCTGAAACCCCAGATTGGACATGCCGATGCGATAATTATTGGGGTAGGCTAGACCTATGGAGATTTTTCCGCCCCAATCCTTTCTTATCACTCCTTTTTCCCTAGCCAATCTGGCCCGGTACAGGGAAACGATCTTGTCCGACACGAGCTTAGCTCCACAAATAATGTAAACAGTATGTAAAGAGCAGTAAGCACAAAAGAATATGGTGAGCACAAATTAACTCCCTTCCACCTGAGGCGCCGATCTTGTGCTTCAAAAGATCGCCTTGTTCCTTGCCTGCGGTGGAAACATCACAGTGTATTGAGAGAATTGAAATCCCGAGTTCACATTCCCATTTTCCCATTCACACCCTCTCAATCAATCGGCCTTAGCCCTGAGGAAGGTTGGATAATCAAGACTATCCTTGGAAAATGTCCTTTTGAGAAGACCTTTTTTCTTGTAATTCAATTCTTCTCTAAGCGTTCGAGATGGGGCCTCCTCCGCCCTCTGGAATGTGGGTGTTTCCAGGACCTCTCCGTTCAGTTTAACCGTCCATGCGTCATCTGCATCCTCCGGAGTCACATCCCTTAGCCTGACCACCTTATCGTAATGTTCCCTTTCAATGCCCGTAGCGATGACGGTTATCTGGATCTCATCCGCAAGGGAGTCGTCGAAAACCACGCCCCAGAATATGTCCGCATCTTCATGCACCTCTTGCTTGATATAGCTGGAGGCCTGATCGATCTCTTCCATGGTCATGTCCGGAGGTCCTGTGACGTTCATCAGGAGACCCCTCGCACCACTTATGGACACATCTTCAAGAAGGGGACTATTGATGGCCTTCTGTGCCGCTTCGGCGGCCCGGTTCTCGCCACTTGCCCTTCCAGTACCCATAATGGCGGTTCCCATCTGCTCCATCACCCTTTTCACGTCTGCAAAATCTAGATTAATAAACCCACTACTCATAATCAGATCAGAAATTCCTTTGACCGCGTGAAGGAGTACCTCATCGGCCCGGACAATCAGTTCTTTGAAGGGGGTGTTTTTGTCTGCCATGGTTTTTAGACGCTCATTGGGAATGATAATCAGGGTATCCACTTCTTTTTTTAGCTCCTGTATCCCTTCCAACGCCCTGTTCATCCTCTTGTCGCCCTCAAAGTTAAAGGGCTTGGTCACCACGGCTACGGTGAGAGCGCCCAAGTCCCTAGCTTCACGCGCCACGACGGGGGAAGCGCCAGTTCCTGTTCCTCCGCCCATGCCTGCCGTGACAAAGATCATATCAGATCCTTCGATGGTCTCCCTGATTTCATCAATGCATTCTTCGGCTGACAAGCGGCCCACTTCCGGATCAGCGCCTGCTCCTAGCCCTCTAGTTATGGATGCGCCAAGCTGTATCTTCTTTGTGCAGGAAGAGCGCTCAAGGTTTTGGCTGTCCGTGTTGGCTGCTACAAAGTCAACCCCTTGGAGCTTAGTGGCGATCATATTGTTTAAGGCATTACCGCCCGCTCCGCCAACGCCAATGACCTTTATCTTGGCATTGTACCTTTTACCTTTTTCTTTTTCCTCAACGAATGCAATCTTCATAAGTGTCCCTCCTAAAATGGGTTTGGCCTGACAGCCCAAACGGGCCGATGGGCTAATCAGGCAGTTAAATGACATCTTTGAACCATCTTTTCATCCTCTCCATGACTCGGCCAAAGATGTTGGTATCCCTTATCCTGAATTTCTTGCCCTCCTGATTTCTCTTGGCTCCATAGAGGACAAGCCCTACCGCCGTCGCATACATGGGTTTGCTGACCACCTCCACAAGGCCTCTGATCCCCACCGGATAGCCTGTCCGTGAAGGTGCATTGAATACCTGTTCAGCCATCTCCGTGACCCCGGGGAGTTCTGCGGACCCGCCGGTGATGACCACGCCGGAGTTGATCAGATCATCATACCCCGATCGGATTAAATCATTATGAATAAGGGTAAGTATCTCTTCAACCCGCGGCTCCAGAATCTCCCCTAGGATCTGCCTTGATAGGACCCTTGGTTTTCTGCCACCCACGCCGGGCACTTCAAGGGTCTCGTCCTTACCAATCATAGAGGACATGCCACATCCGTATTTTATTTTTATCTTTTCAGCCTCGATTCTCGGTGTTCTAAGCCCTATGGCAATGTCATAGGTGAGATTATCTCCTCCCAGGGTTAGGACAGAGGTGTGTTTGATGGAACCCCGTGAAAAGACGGCCATGTCTGTTGTTCCGCCTCCGAAGTCGATCAAGGCGACGCCCAAATTTCGTTCTTCATCGGAGAGCACCGCTTCATTGGATGCCAGCGATTCGAGCACGATATCACACACATCCAATCCGGCCCTGTTGGCGCACTTGATGATGTTCTGTGCTGACGTGACCGCACCAGTGACGATATGGATCTTTGCTTCCATGCGAACCCCGGACATGCCAAGGGGATCAGTGATGCCGTCTTGTTCATCTATGATATACTCCTGGGTCAAAATATGGATCACCTCACGGTCCATAGGTATGGCCACCGCGCTGGCCGCCTCGATCACCCTGTCGATATCATTCTTGGTAACCTCCCTTTCCTTGAGGGCGATTACGCCATGGCTGTTGAATCCCTTGATGTGTCCGCCGGCTATGCCAGCATAAATAGAGCTTATCTCGCAACCTGCCATGGTCTCTGCTTCTTCTATGGCCTCTTTTATGGAATTGACCGTTCTTTCGATGTTAATCACCACCCCCTTTCTGAGGCCTTCAGAAGGGTGACTGCCGATACCGATAATCTCGATCCCATCAGGCTGGAATTCACCCACCACAGCACATATCTTTGTTGTTCCGATATCCAACCCTACAATGATTTCTCCCGCCATGATCCTAGCTCCTTAAAACGAATGTCAGTTAAGGTTAGTCAGTAAGGTGTTGCGAGAAAAAAAGAGAACGGACGTTTTACCTATCAACTGACAACGCCATCGTTTTTGTATGAGACTACGGCGCCCTCCCTGAAATTTAGATTTATGCGTTCCACCATATGAATGCGACCGGTGCTTTTGAGATGTTTAACAAGGCGTTTCAAGTCCGCCATTTTTCTATCCAATTGAGTCCCCTCCAATTCAATCACTGCAGGCAAGGAGAGGAAGTAGAGGGAAATATGTCCAGTCTTTTCAACATGGACTTCAGAGAGCTGGGACTTAGACCATGGGCCCTTTTCCGCTTCGAGAAGCCTCAGCACACGAGCTGCCAACTGCAGTTGCTTCTCCCTATCGCTCTCGCTCGTGGATATACCGGTGACCAATGGAAGATCCATGCTGGCGGTCTTATCCACTCTCCTGAAAATCTTTCCCCATCGGTTCATGTAGTGGAGGTGGCCCATGACGACGACTGCACAAGGTTTCTCCTTTTCCGCCTCAATGACCAAGGTATGGGGAAAACGTTTTTCAAGATTGACCGATCTAATCCAGGGGTGTTTTTCCATTCTCTGTTTCAGTTCATCCAATCGGACTGACAATAAACTGGTATCAGGTTTTAGCTCGGACATCTTCAGCAAGGCGTGCTTGAGCTTTTCATCAACCCCGCTAACAATAACCCGCTCAAGTCGAATATAAGGAGACGTGAGTAGGTTTTCATACAGATAGAGAAAAATAAGACTTATAAGCACTAGCCCTGCCAGCAGGCAGGAGAACTTGAAAGAGTAGGAAAAGAGGGAACGTGTTGCCTGCCACATATTGGAAGAGGTCTTTGGCTTCCTCTTTTTGACGGCCTGTTTCCTTAATAAGGATTTTGTTTTTCTCGGTTTTTTCTTCATGTGAGACTCTGTCTAGTCGCCCACCACGCGTATCTCAGGTTCCAGTTCTATGCCTGTCTCTTCCCTTACTTTCTCTTTGGCCATTTCCATGAGGGCCAAGACATCTTCCGCCCTGGCGCCTCCCGTGTTCACGATGTAATTTGCATGTTTGGGTGAAATCATGGCGCCCCCGATCTTCTTTCCCTTCAAACCTGTCTCTTCGATGAGCCTTCCCGCGTAGTCACCTGGCGGATTTCTGAAGATCGAACCCGCACTGGGATACTCCAGAGGCTGGGTCGCTTTTCGTCTTGCTAAGTAGTCTGCCACCCGTTTTGAGACAATCTGCGGCGTCTCCCGAGTGCATTGCAGACTGGCGCTGACCACAACAGTCCCTTCCTGAATGGAGGAGGCCCTGTATGAAAAGAGCAAATCTGAACGATCTCTTGATGTAAGTTCTCCTTGAGGGTTCACCATGTCAATGCTCTGGACCACAGCTCCCATATCTTTTCCAAATGCACCGGCGTTCATGATCACGGCTCCACCCACAGTACCGGGTATGCCTGCGAGGAATTCCAATCCTCCTAATCCTCTTTGGTTGCAGTACCTCACGAGATGGCTGAGCGCCAGGCCTCCTCCCGCCACCACGATCTGGTCATTCTTTTCATGCTGCTCCACGCTGGCTAGGTGCTCCCGCATGATGATTACGACTCCCTTGAATCCCCCATCTCTCACCAGCAAATTGCTGCCTCCACCAACCACCAGGTAAGGAATATTCTCTTTGTTGAGGTAGGAGAACAGTTGTTGGAGTTCTCCAAGTTCTTGGACGAAAACGACCGCGTTCGCCTTACCTCCGATGTGGAAGGTGGTGTGCTCGCTCATGGCACGATCCAGCTGAACGGTCTCTCCCATGATTTCAATCAATCCTCTTCTCTGTCTTTCATCCATATTAGCATGGAACATAGGGCGTTGAGCACGGAGCTATAAGCTGTAAAAAGCCAAATATCATCTATGTTCTTCCCTCGTTGCTCCCAGCTTCTTTAGCAGCTCCTCACCCACGTGATAGATATCTCCGGCGCCAAGGGTCATGACCAGATCGCCGGGCTTGATAAGACCCAAAAGGGCCTGCAAAATCTCATTCTGGTGGTGACACAAGCTCACCTCTCTGTGGCCATGTTCCTTTATTCCCTGGCAAAGCCATTCCGCATCCACACCCTCTACAGGGCTCTCCCCAGCCGGGTATATGGGAGCGACAATGAGTAGATCGGCTTGGTTAAAGCAAATGGTAAAACGGTCATACAGTGCCTTTGTGCGCGTGTATCTGTGGGGCTGAAATACAACGACGAGGCGTTTTTCGGGCCAGCACTGCTTTGCCGTTTCCAGAACCGCGGTGATCTCTGTGGGGTGATGTCCATAATCATCCACCAAAAGAACACCGCCCTTTTCCCCTTTTACTTGGAAGCGCCTGGCAAGGCCTCCCAAGGTTTTGAGACCCTTTTTTATGTCTCGTGTTTGGACATCCAGTTCTTGACCCACAGCTATGGCTGCCAAGGCGTTCAGGACATTATGGTTACCCGGGATCCCAACCTGGACACGGCCCAAGGAGTCATCCTGATAGAGGACCTCAAGACTCACCTCTAACCTGTCCTGCTCTA
>JASFEQ010000171.1:0-8755 GCA_050124735.1 Desulfobacteraceae bacterium
CCTTGTCCGTCAGGATAGTTGCCCGTATGAGACGTTCCTCAAGGGCATATATGAGAAAGGAGGAAACAAACCCGCCGTACTGGGCCTTTCCTCTTATCCCTTCATCTTTTGCGCGGGCGATGAAGAACTCTCTGAAAGCCCCGATTTCTGATTTCTCCCCCTGCGCGGCCCCCTCCTTATCCAAAGAAGTGTCATCATAGTCCGCCCTGGGACAGAGCTGAAGACATCTCCACGTGTCCGCGTGGCAGTCATCCGTCACCACGATTCTGCCATCAAAGTAGTCGAAGTAGGGGCAAAGATTCACACAGGCGCCACATTTTACGCAGATCCCTTGACTGATGACCTTATCGACTAACTCACATTGACCTCTCCCGTTGGATGCTTGCATCTTTGCACCAGACCTCGATATCTGAAGTTTATTATTCTGAAGTCAAAAACCTGGTCCTCCCCCGCGTAGCGGGATCTTCGATGGGCCAGGTTAGGCATTTTGGGCAGTTTAGAACACTTTAGGGACTCTAAACGGAATAGCGCAATGAAGCCCTTCTGAGCGCAAATCAAAGTCGGGTCCTCTGGGCGCGGGCTCGCTACTTCTCTCTCAAAGTGCCCTCCCCTCTCAAAGATAGGCTTAATTCCAGGGGAAGGCATAAGGGAGTAAAATTGTATTCGGCGGGTGGTAGGTGGGTCAAGGATAAAAAAGGTCGCTGGGTTCAACACATATAAAATCGGGAGAGCGATTTTATAACTTATTGACAACTCAAGACAACTAAACTATTGAGAACGAAAAAGAGGCCTATAAGGAGGTTTGCCGAATGTCCGCTGAAATTCAGAGTGCCGCCGATTTCTTGGCCTCAAAAGTGCCCATGTCTCCCCAAATTGGGATGATTACAGGGACGGGCCTGGGATCCTTGACAGAAAAAATGGACGTGGATCTTCGTATTCCCTATGAGGAAATACCCCATTTCCCTAGGTCAACCATTGAGGGGCACAAAGGCACACTTGTTTGCGGTAAACTGGCCAACAAACTGGTCATGGCCATGGAGGGTCGGTTTCACGTCTACGAAGGATACACCCCTGAAGAGATCACCTTTCCCGTACGCGTCATGTCAAAGTTGGGGATAAACACCCTTCTTATCTCCAGCGCTGCTGGTGGGTTAAATCCGCAGTTCGAGCCGGCTGACATCATGATCGTCAAGGATCATATCAATCTGACGGGAAGAAATCCGCTGATCGGTCCTAACCTGAATGAGTTTGGCCCCCGATTCCCAGACATGTCTCAAGTCTATGATCAGGATCTCATCAGGCTTGCCAGGGAAAAGGCCACAGAGGCGGAGATCCCTCTCAGGGAGGGGATCTACGTGGGCATTGTTGGGCCAAGCCTGGAAACACCCGCTGAGACGCGTTTTTTGAGAATGCTCGGTGCTGATGCGGTGGGCATGTCCACAGTCCCTGAAGTCATTGTGGGGGTGCATTGCGGTCTCAAGATCATGGTTATTGTGGCCATAACGAATGTGAATATACCCGACGCCATGGGCAAGACGTCCATTGAAGAGGTGATTGCAACCGCAGAAAAGGCTGGTCCAAAGCTATCGCTTCTGTGGGCAAAGATTATTGGCGCCCTTCCCTGACGAGAAAGGAATTTCCTTATGGAACAACTGGATCTTCTCATCAAGAACGGAACCATCTTAACGATGGATACGCAGAATGCCATCATAAAGGACGGTGTTTTGGGTATCAAAGGAGATACCATCTCATACATTGGCAGTGGTGATGGTAAGGAATTTCAGGGAAAGAGAACCATAGACGCAAAGGGGGGTCTCATACTTCCAGGATTGATCAATGGCCACACCCACGCAGCAATGACACTTTTCAGAGGACTTGCAGATGACCTTCCTCTGATGGAGTGGCTGAACAATTATATCTTTCCCGCGGAAAGCAGGATGGATGCGGATTTTGTTTATTCAGGGACCCTTCTTGCCTGCGCAGAGATGATCATGTCAGGTACAACCACGTTCTGTGACATGTATCTATTCGAGGACGAGGTGGCGCGGGCTGCCAAAGAGGCGGGCATGAGGTCCCTTGTGGGCGAGGTCCTCTATGATTTCGATTCTCCCAACTATGGCCCCATGGAAAACGGGCTCAAATACACAGAAGACCTGATCAATAAATGGCAGGGCGATCCCCTTGTCTCCATCGCTGTTGAGCCCCATTCCCTGTTCACCTGCAGCCCTGAACTTCTCTCCCGCTGCAATGAACTTGCATTGAAATGCAATGTTCCTTTGATCATCCATGTGGCTGAGACCAGAAGCGAAATTGATGAAGTAAAGAAGCGCTATGGCAAGGGGCCGGTGGAGCACCTAAAATCCCTGAGACTGCTGGGGCCCCAGCTCATTGCGGATCATTGTGTTCATCTGGGGGAAGAGGATATCAAGATGTTCGCTGAAAATGATGTAAAAGCCATTCATAATCCAGAAAGTAACATGAAGCTGGCGTCGGGGATTGCCCCCGTCCCTGATATGCTGAAAAGCAACGTGACTGTGGGGTTGGGCACAGACGGTTGCGCCTCAAACAACAACCTTGACCTCTTTGCAGAAATGGATATGGCGGCCAAGCTCCACAAAATAAGCACCATGGACACGACCGTTATGGATGCGGTGACCGTGATGAGAATGGCCACCATCGAGGGGGCAAAGGCCTTAGGGATGGGCGAAATTACCGGTTCTCTGGAAAAAGGCAAAAAAGCGGACGTGATTATCCTGGACACGAAGAAACCTCATCTCACCCCCATGTATAATCCCTTTTCTCATCTGGTGTATTCGGCCAGAGGTAATGATGTGACCCATTGCATCATCAATGGCCAATTGCTCATGGAGGATAGAAAACTCCTGGGCATTGATCTCTACGAGATCATGGAAAAGGCACGGCAAAAATCACGGGACGTGAGGCGTTGGCTTCAGTCCTGATGTCTGAGGAGCTCCGTAGGGCCGGCCCATTGCTCTCTTGATCACGTAGCCTTCCCTCAATGTGGGATTGCCATTCTACAAGTCGCCAGTCTATTATTAGATGGGGCCGCGCTTCTGCCCTGCCCTATCCGCGCTGCGGATATGCAACAAATACTCAAGAAATACGAGGTCTGGATTGTCTAATCCATCAATAATTGCGCCTATCTGGCTTACTGAGTGGATGGAGGTACACGAGGTGACCCTATGGGGTGCGGCAGATCTTCGGGATTTTTCCACACCCAAGGATGAGACAGGGCAGAGGTTTATTTGTGCGCTTTCATGGGCTATTCCAATGAATCCCCAAATTATGGCCAGTATTCAGAACGGGCCTAACCAGGCATACGCTGATGAGTATGCCAGAGTGAACAATCATATCAATGAATTGTCATTAGCATTAGCAGCCGAAATCAAAGTCAGAGGTTTTCGATGCAAACTGCTGGCGGCTTCGGATCGTACCGATACGGTTGAGATCAAAGGGGACTTTCCCCACAAAACTGCCGCAACCAGAGCGGGGTTGGGTTGGGTAGGTCGTCACTATCAACTTATCACGCGCGGCTTCGGATCATGGATTCGATTGGGAACCGTTTTCACCGACATTAAACTGCCGTGTGGACCACCAATAGAGAGAAGCTTCTGCGGTCGTTGTAAGCGCTGCGTAGAAGCCTGCCCTGCAAAAGCATTGAAAGGCAAAGAATGGTATCCAGGATTGCCGCGCGAAGACATATTGGATGTACGGGCATGTGATCAATGGAAAAAGGAACACTACTTCCGGTATCACAAGGGGCACAACTGCGGCATTTGCTCGGCAGTCTGCCCTTATGGATTGAAAGTACTGAGAAAGAAACCAGATAAGACCTAAGATTCAGAATAGGCAATTAATATGCATATATAAACCGCTTGAGCGGACGGCAAAAGAACGCCCCCACTCGGCTTAAACGGTATGGAGGAAAGGAATTCATATGAAAATTAGCAAACTTGATCATTTTGTTCTGACGGTAAGAGATATTGAAAAAACTATATCTTTTTACACATCAGTGATGGGAATGAAAAAAGAGGTGTTCGGAGAGGGTCGAGTCGCATTGAAATATGGTGATCAAAAAATCAATCTACATGAGTGCGGAAATGAATTTGAGCCAAAAGCTGGTAACCCCATGCCTGGTTCAGCTGATTTATGCTTTATAACAAAAACTCCACTAAATGAAGCCATATCTCACGTAAAGAGCTTTGGAGTTGAGATAATTGAGGGCCCAGTAGAAAGGACAGGAGCAAAAGGTTCAATTCTTTCTTTCTATTTTAGAGATCCTGACAATAATTTAATTGAGGTGGCTAACGAAGTGTAAGCCACATAACAAGTCCCCCAAGTTGGCCCCCTACCGTGGCGCGCCTGTCGTCGCTCAGATTCCGGCGACATCTTAGCTCGGCCGTTAATGCTTTCTCGTTGTCGTCATAACAAAATGTGATGCCCTAAAAATAACGATTTCGAGAAGTAGCCTACAAATTGAAATGCTTATAATGCCCACTTTCGGACGAGCTCCTTACCAGTCTTGACAGGACACGCTGTTGCATCAAATAGGGAAAGAAGGGTCAGGTTTTGATTAGCGGATGTATTCTACATTTTGGCGATATTCAACGTAATGGCTAGTATCATTGAAAATCCCCAGTCAGGGAAAACGATAGGTTTATTTGGGTAGTGGCAAGCCGTTCGGTTTTTGAGTATTGTGATGGTAATCGAAACTTTGGCGTCATTTTGGAAACACGAAGATCTTGTGGATTAGGTCTGCAAAGACCTATGTCCTCAATCTATATCATTGGTTGGCTGATCTACCAATACCAGAATTTCTGCATTCATTTATGTGAAGAACCGCTTTATAAATGAGGTTTTTCTCTTGAAAAGCCTGGGGCGATCCACTAATCATAGGTGAAAAAAAACGTTAAACAACAGGTAATTTTTGCACCCCGTCTAATCACCCGGTTTTTGGAGAAAGGACCTCGGTGGGGAAATATGTCTAATTTCAACAGTGAGAGTTTACAGCGGCTTTTCTACCCCACTTCCGTTGCGCTTGCCGGGGTTACGGTAGATAATCCTCAGCATTGGACTAGAACTTTTTTAGACTCTCTCCGCGAATTTCAATTTGAAGGTCCGCTCTACTTAGTAAATCCAAAGGGCGGTGAGATTAGGGGAATCAAGGTCTATCGAAGGTTTGCGGATATCCCCCAAAATGTTGATTATGTAATCAGCACCGTGCCGGCCAAAGCGGCGCTAGGACTTATTGAGGAATGTGCTCACAAAGGAGTGAAGGCAGTCCATTTTTGTACCGCAGGCTTTAGTGAGACCGGTGAAGAAGAAGGAGTGAGGTTGGAGCCTCAATTGGCTGATCTTTCTCGAAGAACTGGGATTCGGATTATAGGCCCCAACTGCATGGGCATTTACTGTCCTGGATCACGCATCTCTTTCGACACAGATTTTCCAAAGGAAAGCGGTCCGGTAGGATTTATTAGCCAGAGCGGTGGTAATACTGGCAGCCTGATCCGTCGAGTAATGTCACGGGGCGTTCGATTTAGCAAAGTCATAAGCTATGGCAATGCCTGTGATCTAAACGAAAGTGACTTTCTAGAATATCTCGCGGCTGATTCCGAAACTAAGATAATCGGTTTATACATCGAGGGAGTTAAGGACGGCGGAAGGTTCCTCCAAACACTGCATAAGGCAGCACAAGAAAAGGCCATAATATTGCTCAAAGGAGGAATCACTGAAGGAGGTGCTAGAGCAGCTGTTAGCCATACGGGATCCCTCGCTGGAAATGAATTGATTTGGGATTCACTCTGCAGGCAATTGGGCATAATTCAAGTCCACTCGCTTGAAGAATTTGCCGATTCACTGGTCACGCTGAGGTTTATGCCCGATCCTAGGGGCAGGAGGGTTGCATTGATAGGTGCTGGCGGTGGATCCAGTGTTCTTATAGCTGATGAATTTGAAAGGAGAGGACTAAAGGTTCCACCGCTCCCTCAGGAGATGAGGGAAAAAATACGCGAATTTACGCCGCTTGCAGGAAATATTTTGCGAAATCCTATAGACTATTCACAAAACATGACGGAACCTGAGAAACTGCTTAGAACTGTTCGCATTATTTCCCAATGGGAAGGGATTGACTTCTTGATCTGGTTTCTAGACCTCGCCTGGATCCCATTCAATGAAGTGGACCGTATCCATAGAATCATTAATGGGATTCTGGCAGAAAGCAGAGCGGCTTTGAAGCCAATAGCTATCGTAGTCCAAACAGATATTTCGCCGGAACAGGTAAAAAAGCTCTATTCCTTTTTACAAAAATGTGTCTCCTCTGAATTGCCCATTTATTACTCTTTTGCTAGCGCTGCCAATGCTATTAATTTGCTCTTGAGCCATAATGAAGGACGACTCGGCAAGGGATAGATGCGAAAACAAAATTTTCTTGAATTAGCTGAGGATTCCTTTTGTCAAAAGGGAATGTCTTAGCGTGCCACTAATCCTAGATTCTTCTCATTATTCAAAGGGCGATTGCACGATACGATCACTAATCAGAAAAGATAGTGTTCCTCGAAGACTCACACCAAATACAACCTTTGAATCTCATCTTCAAGTGCAGTATTGATACTTGACGGTAAACTCCGGTTGGATTGCATGATTCGGGTATTGATGCTTTAATCCCTGGTTTTTCAACCCTATGCTTGGCATTGTTGCACAAAGCCGCTGTTGTGAAATTTCAGTCATAAGTAACCTGCAAAATCCTCCGATTGAAGGCTGTTGTTATAAGTGTTGGACCCGCAGGCCCCCAAAACGCAAGATTAGCAGTGAATCTGTTGAAAAAGGTAAAGGATCCAAAGTTTTTTTCTCACCGATTTTCCCTCCTGATTTTGTAAGTGTCCCAAAAGACTGGCCTATCCTGTTTTCTGTTCTTTATAACATATTGATATAACTACAAAAAGTGCTGGACTAATGGATTCTGGTGTGCTAGGTTTCAGCAAAGTTTCTCTCATTACTATTATATAAGGAAGGGTTGCAGTTATGGCGAAGTATAAACACTACGATTACTCTCAAGACGTTTTAATTCCAGTCTCTTTGAAAAAACAGTTGATGCCGGGCACCTTGGAGTTTGCGATTCACCATCTGGTAGATACTCAGATGGATACCTCTATTTTTGATGATAGATACAACAATGATGAGACAGGGCGTTGGGCCTATGATCCCAAGGTGCTTTTGAAGGTTATCTTATTAGCCTATTCTAGAGGGTTAGTTGGATCGAGGAAGATTGAGAGGGCGTGCAAGGAGAATGTGACATTTATGGCGCTGGCCTGTGGGCAGCAACCCGACCATAGCACCATAGCAACCTTTGTTTCATCGATGAAGGATGAGATATTGCCTCTATTTAGGGATGTGCTGTTGGTGTGTGAGCATAGGGGTTTGCTTGGTGGGACTTTCTTTGCTTTAGATGGCTGTAAGCTTCCCTCTAATGCTTCGATGAGAAAAAGTGGCAAGGTATCGGATCTTGAGAAGAAGAAAGAGCGGATTGAGAGAAGGGTTGAGCAGTTGCTTAAAGAGCAGGTGGATACAGATAAGAGGGACGATGAGGATGAGGGGGATGCTGGAGGCTCCTCGGGGATATCGAATGGGAACAAACAGATTGAGAAGTTGCAGAGACAGGCGGAGCGGATTGAGAAGTTCTTAAAGGAAAACGGTGCAAAGATTGGAAAGCAGGGTAGAGAGGTTAGGAGCAATATCACGGACAACGAATCTGCGCTTATGGTGAGTACGCATGGGAACATTCAGGGATACAACGGGCAGGCTCTGGTGGATTCTAAGCACCAGGTGATTGTTCATGGGGAAGTTTTTGGACAAGCACAAGATCATCATCTTATTCCACCCGTACTTGATGGGGCTAAGGAGAACATGGAGGCGATTGGTAAAAGGGAGGAGTACTTTGCGGGAAAGACCTTCACAGCAGACAGCAATTATCACGACCCGACGAACTTGAAGAAGTGTGATGAGGAGAAGCTTGATGCCTATATCCCTGATAAGCGGTTCCGAAACAGGGATCCGAGGTTTCAGGATAAGCGAAGAGAAAGACGCAAGAGAGTAGATCGATTTACATTGGCAGACTTTAAATATAATGAGGATAATGATGAGTATGTTTGTCCCAACGGCAAGGCTCTTAGGCTGAAAGTGAAAAAGACCGAGGCAGATGGTGTGTTTTATCGAAGATATGTGTCCGATGAAGATGAGTGCAAGGGTTGTGAGCTAAAGGCCCGGTGTATCAGATGCAGAAATGGGAAACGCAGATCCTTGAATGTTCCTATTGGTAGGGTCCCTGGCAATCTCACCGAAGCCATGGCTGCAAAGGTAGACAGCGAAAAGGGGCGCAAGATATACCCATTACGTTTGGCTATTGTGGAACCAGTTTTTGCCAACATCCGAACTCATAAAGGCATGAATCGTTTCACCTTAAGAGGAAAGATCAAAGTAAATATACAATGGTTACTCTACTGTATGGTTCACAATATGGGAAAAATCGCAAGCTATGGATTTACATAGGAGGAACAAAAGAAGGGAAGATCTAGCCAGAATACTAATGGCTGGAAACAAGTTTAGATTAGACCAACGCTGAACAAGATTAATCTGAAATTTTTGAAAACTGATCGCAAAAAATAGATTTCCACAAAAATGGGCCACTACAGCACCGCTTTTTCAACAGTCTCTCTGCTAACCTTGCAAATTTCGGGAC
>JASFEQ010000172.1:0-8717 GCA_050124735.1 Desulfobacteraceae bacterium
CTTGGCAAAAAATGAGTCCCGCCTCAAGCTCGTGAACGGAGAGGTCCTCCGTCTTCATCCCAACGACAGGCTAAAGATATTAAAAGTCTCAACGAACATATGTTTTAACCGGGGCGTGCGCCTGGCGGCTAGAGGTTTTGACGCCAATGCCCTTCTTATAGAGGAGATGCCCATTGCGATCCTCTTGCCAGACAGAGACGTTTTCAATCAATACAGCTTTAGGGTGAATATTAAACAGTTTAATCAAGAGTTGGGTCACGTGGACATCGTGGTTGAACCCCACATAGAGGATTGGCTTGAGCGGGCAGAAAGAATTATTGATGGGAAGCGTAGGATTGCCTTTCTGGAGCGGGCACTGGAGCTGATGCCCAAGGACGATCGGATCCGGAACCGATTGCTTGAAGAATACAAATTATCGAAGGATTGGCAAAAGGCTGCCTCGATTCTCGAACAGATGGCCCAAGAGAAACCCGATGAAGGTTTCCTCTATGATCTGCTTGAAATCTATCAGTCCACGGGGAAAACGGATAAGGTCATTTCTGTCCTTAGAAAGATTATTAAGAAGCACCCAGATGATGTGGAAAGCCGACTCCGATTGGCGTCAACCTTGGAAAAAAGGGGTAAACTCAAAGAGGCCACTCGAGAATACGAGAGGCTCTTGAAACGACTCAAGAAAGAGGACAGGGTGTCCATATATAAAACGCTGGGATACCTCTACACGAAAACCAATCAACTCAAAAAGGCCATTTCCAATTACCTCAAGGCCGTTGAACTGGACAAGAAGGACGCAAATCTCTATTACAACCTCTCCCATCTCTACGAAAAGGATGGTCAAACAGGGAAAGCGGATTTCTATCTGGAAAAGGCCGTTCATCTCAAATCAGGAGACGTGGATAGTCGATTGAAGCTGGCAGAGAGCTTGATCAAGAAAGGGAAGTTCAAAGAGGCGAAAAAACACCTGACCGCGGTCCTCAACAAGAACCCCAAGTCCGTCGAGGCATTATTGCTAATGATCAACATTCAGGAAAAGACGGGGGACAAGGAGGCGCTAAAAAAGACCTACTACAACATACTATCTCTTGAGCCCAAGAACAAGACGATTATCTACAATCTGGGCGTCTTGGAATATGAAACGGGCAATCTTGAGAAAAGCCTCACCCATTTTAAGAAGTTTTTGAAGTCACACCCGAGGGATGCCGAAGTCCATAGTTTTCTGTTTGATATCTACAGAAAGCAGAAAAAGGATGATCTGGCTTTCAAGGAGGCCCAGACCCTTATCACATTGAAACCAAAGGAGATAAGCTATTATCGTTACATGTTTGAATACCTGAACAGCCGCGCAGAGTATGAAAAGATGATAGAGGTCATGAAAAGTGGTCTCAAATCCCATCCTAAGAGACTTGAGTTCAGGGAATATCTCATGGTTGCCTATCTAAAAACAGGCAAAGAGGACCTTGCTACCCAGCAGATGCAGGAGATCCTCAAGCAGAAACCGAAAGATGTAACCCTGCTCTTGAATCTGGCCAGGCTCAAGGAGAAACAGGGAAGACTCCTTGAAGCATTGCAGACCTATGAAAAGATCCTTGAGATTTCACCAGACAGTAAGGAGGGCAAAGAGACGTATGTTCGGTTGCTCTTGCAACTAGCCAAGCTTGAAGAGGATAAGGGCCATCTTAAGAAGGCCCTGGAGGCTTACAAAAAAGTCTTGGATATTTCGCCTGGTCATGAAGAGGCTGAAGAGGCCTACCTCAGATTGAGACTCGAGGCTTTGCCGCGTGGTGGTAAGGAGTAACAAACCCCATTTCCACGTGACTGCCGGACTCCTGTGGCAGAACGGCATGGTGCTGATAACAAAACGCCCTGCGGGCAGCCATCTTGCAGGCTACTGGGAATTTCCTGGAGGGAAACAAGAAGTTGGTGAGACCTTGGAAGAATGCCTGGAACGGGAGATGAAGGAGGAATTGGGTGTAGACGTGCGCACTGGAAAACGCCTTCTTACCGTGGATCACGAATATGAGAACAGGATGATTTCTCTCTATCTATTTCAGTGCACCCACTTGAGCGGTGAGCTCAAACCTTTGGCGTGTGAAGAGATAAGATGGGTCCATCCAGAGGATCTTACGCAATACCGCTTCCCACCACCGGATGAAAAGATCATCGAACGGTTAACCGTGGGTTCTGGAATAATGAAATGATGGAATAATGAGACAAGAAGCTATGATAGAGGATCTCGTACGAAAGACGAGGAGCTACCGCAGATTTTTTGAGGATAAAGCGATTAATATGGAGACCCTCAGGAGCCTTGTTGAGCTTGCTCGTCTGTCCGCGTCTGCCGCCAACCGCCAACCCCTCAAGTATGTCCTCTCCAACGAAAAGGAAAGAAACACGATCATTTTCCCCAAACTCGCGTGGGCCGCTTATCTGAAAGATTGGGGTGGTCCTGAAGAAGGCGAAAGGCCATCTGCCTACATCATCGTGTTGGGGGACAAGGAAATTTCGGGCTCTTTTGGCTGTGATCACGGTATTGCCAGTCAGAATATACTTCTCGGAGCGACCCACATGGGCTTGGGAGGTTGCATGATAGGTTCTGTTGACAGGAAGGGTCTGAGAGAAGAATTGCAGATCCCTGATCGTTACGAGATCCTCCATGTGATCGCACTCGGTAAGCCCAAAGAACAGGTGGTGCTTGAGACCGTGGGGCCTGAAGGGGACATCAAATACTGGCGGGATGAGTCAGGCGTTCATCACGTCCCCAAGCGGCCTTTGGATGAAATAATTATTCCCTCTTAGCCCGAATTTACCTTATCCCCTCAAATGGAGTGTCTACCATTGAACCGCATCCAACTAATGGGGAACGGAGGGACGCGAAGCGAATTCTGTTAACCACTCCCCGTTCGGAAACGAATAAATGTGCACTTTCAGTTTCCAGATCAGAAATGAGACATTTTTCTGCAAGGTCAAGGCAATCAAGGGATTGCGCGGAGACGTACAAATGGTACGTCGCACAAGGAATCCCGCCGATTGACGCAGACCTGCCCGCCAGATGGCAGGCGGGGATTGCAAAAAAGGGCAATTTTTGGATGGAAACTAAGTACCCAGCAGGGTCCTTGCTACGATGGCTTTCTCTATCTCCTTGGTGCCCTCGTATAACTCCACGATCTTTGCGTCCCGATAGAGCCGTTGCACCCTGTATTCGTCTAAGTACCCATATCCCCCATGCATTTGCAGGGCCTCATCAGCGCACTTTACCGCTGTCTCTCCAGAATACCATTTCGCCATAGCGATCAGGCCGTGATCTATTGTCCCGTGATCCAATAACCAGGCCGCCTCATAATAGAGATTCCTGGCCGCCTTCACCCTGGTGGCCATTTCGGCCAATTTGAATTGGGTAGCCTGGAAAGAGGCCAGAGGAGCGCCAAATTGGTGTCTTTTCTTCGTATAATTGATACTCTCTTCCAGTGCGGCCCTTGCAACACCCACGCCTTGGGCACACACATGAAGGCGCGTCCTGTTGAAAAAGCCCATCAATTCATGAAACCCTTCCCCCTCCTTTCCCACAAGATTGGAAAGGGGGACCTTCATATCTGAAAATGAAAGTTCTGCTGTATCAGAAGCACGGATCCCCAGTTTTCCTCGAAGTTTATTTGCCTCATAACCCGGCGTATCCGTGGGGACGATGATAAAGCTGTGCCGATGATGACGGGAGGGATGTTCAGGATTCGTGAGAGCAAATACGAGAACCCAATCGGCAAGGGTGCCGTTCGTAATAAACATCTTCGCACCATTGATGGCCCACTCATCCCCCTCTTTAACGGCTCGAGTTGAAGCACTCGCCGTATCAGATCCGGCATCTGGCTCTGTAATCGCCGTGGCTATGATCCCTTCTGCAGATACCAATTTGGGCAAAATGAGTTCTTTCTGCTCTTCGCTCCCATAGAGCTGGATGATCTCAGACCCAAAGGTGGTAGAGCTGAGGGATTGTCCGATGCCTGGGTCCACTGCCCAGAACTCCTCTGTGATGAGGCTGTGCTCAAAAAAACCATAGCCCGCACCCCCATATTTCTCCTCGAGGAACACGCCCAGGAATCCCAACTCCCCTGCCTTTTTCCAAATGCTCGGGTCAAAGGTCTCTTCCCGATCGAACTCAAGGGCCCGGTCAGTAAATTCCCCGACAGCAAACTCTTTGGCTGCCTTTATGATATCCTGCTGTTCTTTGCTCAGTGTGAAATCCATAACATGTCTCCAGTCATTCGGGTTCTCATGGAGTAATGGAGTAGTGGAGTAGTGGAGTAGTGGAGTAATGGAATCCAAGGAATTTCAAATTCTTTTCAACACTCCAATACTCCAGCGCTCCAATACTCCTAGTTAGGGGCGAAGCCCCTAAGTCTTCAGTTTCTCTTTCAAGGCATTTGAGATTTTGAAAATGTCATCCACAACGCCATAATCTGCAGCCCTGAATATGGGAGCCTTGGGATCCTTGTTAATCGCGATGACGGTGCCTGCGCCCGATATGCCGGCCACGTGCTGGAATGCCCCACTGATACCAAAAGCGAGATAAACCTTGGGCTTAACAGATTTGCCCGATGTACCCACCTGATGGTACTTGGGCAGCCAGTTCTTGTCCACCACGGGACGGGAGCAGGAGATGACGCCTCCCATGAGCTCCGCCAATTCCTTGATCTCCTCGATGTTTTCCTGTTCCCCGATTCCTCGGCCAATGGATACCAGGAGCTCCGCTTGGCCTATATCGATTTCACCCGCACCCGCGTCCACAAACTCCACAAACTGCTTGCGAGCCTCTGGCAGATCTCCAGGGATTTCCTTTTTGACCAATTCTCCCTCTCGTCCCTCAATCTCATCGGGAGGGAATGCACCAGGCCTTACCGTGATAAGATAACCTTCTGATTCCTTGAAGGCGACCTTGGAGAAGAGTTTACCACTATATATCTGTCTAATGACGATCGGGCGTCCGTCCTCCACCCTTATATCCACACAGTCTGTGGCAAGAGGTAATCCGCTCTTTATGGCAAGACAGGGAGCCAGGTCCATTCCCCAGGGCGTATGTCCCATCAATGTAAGAAAAGGGCGGTGCTCTTCTATGAGCCTGTGGAGAATCTCTTTCTGGAGATCAGCATTAAAATTTCTCAGCTGTTCATTCTCTACAGAGATGACCCGGTCTGCTCTCTTGGTGAGCTCATCCATAAATGCCTCATCCCCTGCCCCAATCATTATGGCCGTCAGGGTATGGGATAGGGCTTGACTCAGTTCATTGGCCTTAAAGAGCATCTCAAGCGTAATTTCTCTCAACTCACCCTGCCTGTGTTCCGTAACGACAAATATCTCTCCCATTTAGAGACTCACCCCCTTTTCCTTGATGATCCTGATAATGTCCTCGGCGACTGTGGATGGGTCACCCTCTATCATCTCCGCACCCTCTGTTTCAGGTGGGAGAAAAACTTCTTCAATGATAGTTCTTCGTGCGAGATCATCATCAGAAAGACCCAGTTCGTTGAGCTGGATCACTTTGAGCTCTTTCTTGGCCGCCTTTCTGATGCCCATGATGGAGACATACCTGGGTTCGTTGATCCCCGTTTGGATGCTGAGAAGAGCGGGAAGACTGATCTTGGAGACCTCATCTATGCCTCCTTCAAGTTCCACGCTTATGGTGGCTCCATCCCCTTCCGGTTCCAGACCGTTTACCACAGCAGCATGGGCGAGGCCAAGGTGTTCCGCCAGCATGATCCCCACCATGCCATGGTTGTCATCGTCGGCCTGAACGCCAGCCAGGACAAGGTCATAATCCATTCCCTTGATGACTTCCGCCAGGGTTCTTGACAAGACAAAACTGTCAATATCATGGTCTCCTGGATCGATCCTTATGGCTCTATCAGCACCCATAGCCAGACTCCTTCTCAGAACCTCCTCATCATCATCGTTCCCCACGGTGATCGCGGTAACGGTACCCTCCAATTTCTCTTTGAGAAGAATCGCCTCCTCAACAGCATAGTTATCCCACTCATTGATCACGTAGGCGAGCATGTCTTCACGGACCCCTGTCTTGGCTCCGTCAATCTCCAGATCCACCTCTTGTGTCAGGGGGACCCTTTTCACACACACAATGATATCCATCACTAACACCTCCCTAACCGGACAAGCCGGAAATTACGAATTTCGATAACATTTTAGCCCCTTGAAACAGCCGCGCAAGAATGCTTGGTGGGCTGAGCGGGGTTCTCTGGAGCGGCCAAAAACCCTGCCTTCTGCACAGGGTTCCCCCCAGGAGCTCCTTTGCGATGACGCCTGCGCACACTGGCCGTCCAAATAGAGGCTAGGCCAAGTTCAATGCTGACAGAACATGGCCATCAGAACTATCCCTCTTGGTGCGCCATACTTAAGGGCAGTGGGCAAATTTTTTGGCCCCTCCAGAGAATGCCGTTTAGCCCAGGGGCTTTTCAAATGCCTAACGTATTACGAATTTTGGATTCTGGCCGCCTGCCTCGTCCCGCTCAGCGGGATGGCGGGCAGGAATTTCACGTTTTACAACGTGGACATGAGCAATTCCATGAGATCCACGACCCTCATCTGGTCCTCTAAACCGGCTGTTTTTATAGCATCCTCAAAGTGTATTAGACAGAAAGGACATGCCGTGACAAGGACATTGGCCCCCGTCTCTCTCGCCATCTGAAGCCGCTTCTCTGCCATCCTCATTTCCTCCTGCTCAATCTCGTGCCAGAGGATGATGTCACCCCCGCCGCAGCAGAAGCTCCTATCCCTCGACCTTTCCATCTCCACCAATTTCAGACCAGGAAGGGAACTGAGCAACTTTCGTGGCGCATCATAGACCGCATTGTGACGGCCTAGATAGCAAGGATCATGATAGGTGTATACATCTTTACCGTCTAGGGGATTGGAGGGTCTCAAACGTCCACTTTCTATCAGCGTGAGAAAAAATTGAGTGTAGTGAAACGCTGTCATAGGCATTGGATAGTCATTCTTCAGCGTGTTAAAGGCGTGAGGATCTGTGGTAATGACCTGCTCGAACTTGCAACCCTTCAGAACCTCCACATTTTCTTCCACCAAGAGTTGAAAAAGTCCTTCCTCTCCCATGCGACGGACCTGATGTCCTGAATCCTTTTCACGGGGCCCTAAAATTCCAAAATCTATTTCCGCCATGTGCAGGCCCTTCACGATGGAAGAGGCAATACTTTGGATCCTCGGATCGTACGAACCATAGCTGTCAACGAAGTAGAGGACATCCACTTCATCACCTTCCTGTAAAATTCTCACGGGAATCTCTTCCATCTCTTTCAACCAATCAGCCCTTTTTGCAGCCGGTTTGCCAAAGGGGTTCCCCGTCTTTTCAAAGTGCATCAGCACCTGGTTGAATGTCTTTGGATTCTGGGATGTCTCAATGAGATGGCGTCTCATATCTACGATCTTGTCAATGTATTCTATAAAGACTGGACACTCCTCTTCACATGCTCCGCATGTGGTGCATGACCAGATCTCATCATGGGCGATGAGACCTCCTACCATGGGAGAGGAATCATTTTCTTTATCGGTTACTCTTTTCCAATTTACTATGGGGACTTTCTCGTAACCAAAATCCCTCAACTTGATGGTGATCATTTTGGGAGAAAGGGGCCGGCCTATGGCGTTTGCAGGACAGTTATCAGAGCATCGGCCGCATTCGGTGCAGGTAAAAAAATCCAGGATATGTTTCCAGGTGAAGTCTTCAAGGCCTTGAACGCCCAAGGTCTCCAGTTCGTCAATGTCATCGATTCCCCATCTGGCAGGTTTCAGACTTCCCTTGCCCAGTTTCCTTAGAAATATATTGGGAAGGGCCGTTATAATATGAAAATGTTTGGACAGGGGCAAGTAATTCAGAAAAAAGAACAAGGTCAGGATGTGAACCCAATAGCTCAAGACATGCACGGACCTTAGGGAATCGGGTGTGTCACCGGATAAAACAAGGGCCGCCAGTTGAGACGCCGGAAGCCATCCCACCTGGGACGACTCAGATGGTTCCAAAAGGAGAGCGCTTCCCTCATAGAACATGTCAGTAACCATCAGCAAGGCAATGAGGCAAAGGACAAAATAGGCCTCAAATTGATGGCTGCCTTCATACCTGTCAGGTTTCCCTATGGCTCGTCTGAGAATCGTCGCTGCGCATGCCGCAAGAACGATCAGTTCGAACAGATCTTTGAGGGTGTTGTAAAACGCAGCAAATCCGCCTTGCATGAGGGGACGAAGGAAAGGGAGATTCAGCCCCTGACTTATCAGATCAACGGACCGAAGTCCAAGGATTACAAAACCCCAGAATATAACGATATGTAGCACGCCGGCCCATACATAGCGCGGCTGTCTTTTCTGAACAAGACCATAGGTTATGAGACCGAGAAGTCTTTTCCCAATTTCAGAGAGGCGAGGGTCGGATTGCCCCGAATTGATCAGAAGATATCGCCTGTACAGGATATAGGAAAACAGGGATAGCGCTGAAACGAGGATGAGCCACGTGAAGGCATATCCCGGAATACCCAAATAGGTCTGAGTTGCAGGGTGTATGGCGTGCACTCTATTTTTCCTTAAACAACAGAAGCGACTGGAGAGTATTCGTCGCAAAAAACTTATCATACAGTCACTCCCGCCCCGCATCGAGTGCGGGATAAACTCCGGCGGGAGTCCAGAACGTCGTGGAAACACTGGATTCCAGCTTT
>JASFEQ010000173.1:0-8693 GCA_050124735.1 Desulfobacteraceae bacterium
AGATCTTCCCGCTGTGTCGTCATAAATTCGTGCCTTTCTTTCAGTGCCTCATGCTCCTGAATGGCCGTGAGATTGACCTCGCCCATTCCATCCTTCCATTTTTTCTTTCGCTCCAATTCATCCCTCGTCTCCAGTTCAGAAAAATCCTCTTGCACGTACTCCTTGTAGATTTCCAACAAGTTCAGGTTGAATTTCTCTCTGACCAGCTCAACCAGATTGTTCATCCTGAACCTGATCTCTGATTGTTCCAGCTTTGCCGTATTTATCTTCTCTCTGAGAATCTCCAATGCAGCCCGTACATCCTCTCCTTTCTTTTCCTCTTCCCGAATCTGGGCCTGAAATTGGGTTCGATCCTGCTCGGCTCCATTTACGGCATCTTTGGCCTCTTCAAGTTTCTCATGGAAGCCTTCCAGTCCTCCTCGTAATATCTCTTCACTCTTCAGAAGCTCTTGATATTTTTGCTTTCCCTGTGAAACATCTTCCTCTATCTTTTCCACTTTCTGGTGGGTTTCATGGATGAAATCCTCAATCCGCTCTATTTCTCGCAACAGGCCCCTTTCCTCCTCCTGAGAGAGGCTGTGATCCAGCTTTAGCTTTTCCAATTCATTTCGTATCTGCTCAAACTCCTCTTCACTCTCTTTCAGTTCAACCTCTTTTTGGTGCAGGTATTTTTCCTCCTTTTTCCTTTTGTCTTCAGACAACTTGAGCTCAGATTGAATTCTGCTTAGGGCCTTTTCATGTCGATTCTGTTCCTTGCTTCGCTTTTCAAGCTCGTCGGAAATCCGTTTGGTCAATTTCTCAAGTTGATCCATCTCTTGTCCCAACCGGAATATCACTCTATCCAAATCGTTGATCTTCTCCTGGTGATCCGATTTTTCGTCCATCAGGTCATCCAGAGAAGCCTTCTTTCTTTCCAATTCAAGGCTCACCTTCTTCAGTTTGGTTTTGAGCGCCTTCGTCTTTCCCTCACATTCCTTGACCTTCTCTTGCAGTTCCTTGATCTCCCTCTTCCTTGCAAGAAGGCCGCGGGAACTACTGGTGAGCTTGCCGCCACTAATAACTCCCCTGTTGTCAACCATGTCTCCTTCCGGAGTAACCAGGCATTGATCTCTGCCATTCTGTTTCCATGTAGATATGGCCTGGTCAAGATCCTCTACTAAGGCCGCATTGCCCAGAAGTATACTGATCAGTGGTTTGTATGAGTCGGGGACCGAGACCAGATCCCGGAGAAGAGGGAAGCCGTTATTCTGTTTATAATCGTTCTCCCCATTTACCTCTGTGATAGGGACAAAACTGCTCCTGCCTTTCGCTTTGAGCTTCAAATAATCAACTGCCTCTTTACCATCCCTCTGGCTTTCCACAATGATGTATTGGAGTGTATCTGAAAGCACGGCCTCCACGGCCTGCTCATATTTGGGATCAACCTGTATCACGTCGGCCACCAAACCCATTATCCGACCCTCACGACGCGCCTTCAGATCAGTCGCCTTCATGATGGTGCGTACACCGATCTTGTACCCCTCAAAATTATCGGTCAGGGACCGAAGGCTTGACAATCTAGACTGATGTATGTTCAGGTCGGCCTCAGCCAGCTTGAGGTCCATCTCCACATCCTTTTTCACTTGATCCAGTTCATCGCAGTCTTGCTCTCCTCTGAAGATCTCCTCCTCCAATGCCTCAAGCTTTTCCACCAATGCCTGTCTGGTGGCGTTTTTTCTCTCTGATACATTGATGATTTTTTCAATTTTCAAACTCACATCATCTTTTTCTTTTTTGATTCTGGCGCAGCCATCTGTAATTTCGCCGATCCTCTTGTTCAAATAGCCCGACTCCTGATTCAGGCTCATGGTCTTGGTCAAGCCAGAATTTACCTTCTCCTTGGCCCCCTCATAATCCTCTTTGACCTCGTTCAGCAACTCTCTCCTTTTCCTCAGTCTCTTATCCGCCACCCATATTTCGCTCTCCTGCCCCTTGAAGCCTTGTTGCAGCTTTTGCACCTTCTCTTTCAAACGGGCCTTTTCCTCTTCCAGGCTGGAGAGGCGCTGAGTCATATCCTCCTTCTCTTTTCCAAGGCGACTCTCCATTTCCACCTGCATCTTTTTCTCGCTGGCCAGAGAATCCAGTGCGGACTCCTTCTTGTTGACCTCATCTTTCAAAATCAGATAGGCCTCCATGAGCCGTGAAATCTCTTTCTCCTTCTCTTCCATCTCCAACTGCATGTGGGATGTTTTGGCCTGAGCAGAGGAAAATTTTGTGGATAGGGCCACCTCCTCCTGCACGAGATCTTCAGTAGATTTCACCCTGTGGCCAGATTCTTCTTTCAATTCCTCGTAAGCATGCGCGTTCAGCACCAACTCCAGCCTCTGTATCTCCCGGCTGATGTTTTTGAAACGTCGGGCCTTTGATGCCTGGTACTTGAGAGATCTCATCTGTCTTTGTATCTCGCCAAGGATGTCTTCAACGCGCTGGAGATTCGCCTTTGTGAGTTCTATCTTTCGCCGTGACTCCTCCACCTTTCTTCTGTATTTGGTAATTCCAGCCGCCTCCTCCAACATGACCCTCGTCTCTTCCGGCTTCTGATCAATGACAGAACTAATTCTCCCCTGGCCGATGACGGAATAGGTCTTATTCCCCAGGCCGGTATCCATGAAGATTTCCTGGATATCTTTGAGTCTGCACGGCACGTTGTTAATGAGGTATTCGCTTTCCCCGGATCGATAGAGTCGTCTCGTAACAGATACCTCGCTCTGATGGGCGTACTCTGTCGGAAAGGAGCCATTGCCATTTTCAAAGACAAGGGAAACCTCTGCCATGCCCAAGGGTTTGTAGTCTCCGGAACCATTGCAAATAATATCCTCCATGTTCCGGCCCCTCAGCTGTTTGGCACTCTGCTCGCCCATGGCCCACCTGACAGCGTCCACGATATTGCTCTTGCCACATCCGTTCGGCCCGACAATCGCACTTATCCCTATAGGAAAATGAATCTCGATCCTGTCCATGAAAGATTTGAATCCGACAATGTGTATCCGCTTAATTTTCATGCGAACCTCCGGTATTCGGTGGCCTATTCACACGCCGAGGTGCCTTGACAGGTAACACGCCAAACTACATGTGGCGTCGGGTCTTACTCGCCGGCCATCGCCCGCCTTCCATAATATAATATGGCGGCAGACAAGCCTGGCACTGACGGGCAGGTACCTCACTGGGAATTTCTAACAAATTTATAAAAATTTGTAAAGATTAAATACCACATAATGTATAATGTGAATTCGTAGTTATCAATATATGGTATAATTTTCAATGATAGTCTAAAAAATATATTGACAATATTTAGGCTACTTATTTAAAATAAATTATATTATTAGCTAAATTAGGGAAAAATTTGAAATTTTACACTAAAACTATTAAGAATATTTCCTTTCTGCTTTTATCTCTCCTTGTCTTCATTTCGCCCTTCAACATCTCATTGGCACAGGAAAAAGGGGAGGAGGAGACCTACTCCATCTCTTTAGTACAGACTGCGGAGGCGGGTAAAGAGATAATCGAAGTGGAGGACAAAAAAGTCCTAACAGAAACCTACAAGGTGGAAAAGGGTGATTGGATATGGCAGCTTTTCAGGGAGAGGGGTCTGCTTGAAAAACACAATCTGAGAGAACTTCTCTCCATGTTGAAAACCCTGAACAAGGATTTGGCGAACCTTGATGTGATCCGCCCGAATCAAGAAATCGTTATTCCTCTGGTCATCACCCCCATCGGAGCGGGTCCTAAGCTTGCTAAAAAAGCGACCGAAACGCCCATCTCACCTGAAATGCTCAAGGATATCAAGCTGGAGAATTACACTGTCAGACGAGGGGATACTCTGGTAAAGGTGATAAGAAGCCGTTACCAGATCTCTGATGAAAAACTATATCGCGAGTACCTGGAGCTGGTCAGGGGACTAAATCCTTCTATCGAGGATTTGGACACCGTCAGTCCTGGCCAAATAGTCAAGCTACCCATCTGGACGCCTCAGGTGGTCAGAGCCCCTATTGCACCCAAAGCCTCGCTCGAACCTGAGGGTGTGGCACAAAAGGTACGACGGACAGCGCTAGGCTATCAGTTAGGGCAAATCTTCACCCACATGGGGGAGGAATGGGTACAAACAGGGCACCATTTCATCCCCTTGAAATCTGGCGGTCACATCGATCTGAAGGCGGATTCCTTTCCCATCATCAATCTCTTCAACGGCTATAAGGTTATTGTGGACCTGTACAACGCAATGCCCGAAAAAATGAGCACGGTCATTGAGTCAAGTTGGGAGAACTACGCAATCGTACATCTGAACAAGGATGACAATCTGCGGACAGCCTTTGATAAGGTACTGCCCGCATGTCATTATTCAAAGATCTACAAGTTGGGTGAACCCCTGGACCTGCGAGGAGACATCCCCTTCCGAATTGCTGGCGACTGGATTATCCAGCCGACCGCGTCGCCAGGCGGTGAAAAGGAAAAAATGATAATGATTACCCTCGTGGACGACTATACCCCCAAGACGCCCAGGGCGATTCAAGATTTTCTGCGCACCCAAGGTATCAAGGCTATCGATTATCCACCCGCTGATGATGCGGTTGAACCATCCGCTGCCAAGTTGGAGGTCTTGAAGGCGGGAAATGATATCTCATCCCTCATTGAGACCATACTGAATTTGACCGGGCAACCCTTTTCGCAAGGTGTGGAGATTCCTATTTACAAGAGCGGAAAGTCCAATTTCAATCTGGTCATGAGGGCCGACTTCCTCCTAAAGGTCAGCGGGAGGGACTGCATTATCGATCTGAAGGGAATGGAGCCTGATATGGCCGCCCTGCTTGAAGAACATCAATTCATGGTCCTTCTCCTTGCGGGCGATAAAGATCCATCCTCTGTCGTATCTAAGACCCTTGGTCTTTTGGGTGTGCAATTCGATTCCAAACCCCATGATTTCATGGCTGCCGAGAGGGATCAGCAAAAAAACGTCAGGCTCACTATTCCTGGCATCGTCTTTCAGGCGAACAGTGGTAAAAACATCTTCGCCACCCCCCTTGACATCCCTGATGACATAGCCCTCTTTCTATCCCAGAGGGGATACGACATCTTGAACCTGACCCTCTCCTGAAAATGCGCAGCGAGCGAATTCCTCTTATCTTTCTATTACTCGCAAGTCTCGTGGCTCCTACCGTAACGGCCAAGGCCAAAGGGACACCCAATCATTCACCTTCCTTGTTGGATATGCCCGAGAAGGGTCTATACTACGGCTTCATCATGAATAACTCTTCCAATTTCATAGAGGTGTCCATATGGTCGGTCAAAAAGAAAAGGAAGGTGTACCGCAATATCGTTTTGCCTCCGGCTAACTCAGAAAATGAGGACAGTGATCAAGCCTTGGAATATTGGAATAAGCGACTTGGCGCCTTCCGTCCGCCCAATGTGTTTTCCCTCTGGCTTCACCTCGGCACCTATAAGGTCTCCATCAGACAGAGAAACGACATTGTTGACGACAGACAGGCGGGCGGCTGGAAGACCTTTATCGTGGTATTGGACAAGGAATATGTTGAAGACGCCAAGGGCCCCTTCACCCTTGAGATTGAAGATGATTGATTTGAAACATGCTCCCCGTGTCCTTTTACGCACCCTCTAACTTTTATATTGCTAACACGTCACTGATTTACTAAACGGGTTATACATGATGCCTCGGATCGCCCTCATCTCCACACCATGGCCCCTATTTAACCGCCCGTCTATTCAACTGGGAGCGCTCCAGGCCTTTGTACGTAATCGTCTTCCCCGGGTCCAAGTCGACACACACCACATCTACCTGAGTGTGGCCGACCTTTTGGGCTATGATCTCTATGGCCAGATTTCAGAGAAGACCTGGCTCTCAGAAGCCCCTTATGCGGCCCTCCTCTATCCGGAAAAACGGGAAACCATTGCTCGATTTTGGCGCAGTCAGTCATCCCGTCGTTCCCTTATCCAGAAATGGGATTTCCATGAAATCCTGGACAGACTGGAAGATGCTTCCCAGGGGATACTGAGCAGCATTAATTGGCAGGACTATGCTCTGGTGGGCCTGTCTATCTGTTTTGGTCAGCTGACCAGTGCCCTCTACTTTATCCATCACATGAAACAGACCGTGCCTGATCTCAAGGTGGTTGTGGGCGGGTCAGCCTGTGCAGGGGATTTGGGCCGTAGCCTGCTGGATCTCTTTCCAGAAATAGATTTTGTGATCAGTGGCGAGGGGGAGATGCCTCTCCTCCATCTCATAAAACGGCTCTCCCATTCAGATGGGAAGGGAAAAACGGATCCCACGCCTGGCCTTTTTGACCGAAATGATACCCTCGAGACTGACACCTCAGAGTTTAGTCAGCTACCGGCGTTGGACCAGCTACCCGTACCCGACTATAAGGACTACTTTTCCCTCCTCAATTCCCTGGATCCTGAAAAGGTCTTTATCCCCAAACTCCCTATGGAGACATCTAGAGGGTGCTGGTGGGGCAAAAATGTTGGGGGTAAAGCCCACAGAGGTTGTGCCTTCTGTAATCTGAACCTCCAATGGCAGGGCTATCGTGCCAAATCTCACGAGAAAGTCGCCTCAGAACTGAATGCCCTTACGGACAAGTATCAAACCCTTTCTGTCTCCTTTATGGACAATCTCTTGCCATCCAAGGACCTGGAGGGTCTATTTGAGAAGATTGGGGTCCTCAAAAAAGATCTTCGCCTGTTTGCCGAGATCAGGGCGACCACATCTCTTAATGAACTCTCGGCCATGGCCAATGCGGGAATGCGCGAGGTTCAAGTGGGTATCGAGGCCCTGAGCACTTCTCTATTGAAAAAGATTCGCAAGGGAACTTCAGCCATCCAGAACTTGGAGATTATGAAGAATTGTGAGTCTCCGGGGCTTCCCCGTCTGAATAGCAACATCATCCTTGAATTTCCGGGAAGCGACCAGATGGACGTGGAAGAAACCCTCGCCAATCTAGGATTCGCCCTGCCTTTCAGCCCCCTTAAAGGGATACCCTTCTGGTTAGGCTACGGGAGTCCGGTATGGCAGGATCCTAAATCCTACGGATTGAAACGGATCCACAACCATCCGCGTTATGCAAAGCTTTTCCCCCCTGAGGTATTCCGGGGATTGAAGCTCCTTATCCAGGGCTACCATGGTGGTCTGAGGCATCAGCAACGCCTCTGGCGTCCTGTGAAGAAGGGGCTGGAAGCGTGGAAGACCGCCTATGCTCAGCTCCATCAGCAGCCGGGAAGCGACCCTATCCTCTCTTACCAGGATGGAGGAAACTTCCTGATCATTCGACAAAGACGTCATGGAGCCGATGATATGACCCATCGTCTGAAAGACACCTCCCGAAAGATCTATCTTTTTTGTGAGCAAAACCGTTCCATATCCCGTATCCTGGCCCGCTTTCCGAGTTTTAGTGAGGAAAAGGTGAGGCCTTTCCTGAACATGATGGTTGACAAAAGGCTCATGTTCCGAGAAGGGGAGCGCTTCTTGAGCCTGGCCGTGCCCAGCAGGGGATGGAATCTGAGATAAGGGCCAGAGATTTGCAAAAATTCTGTGCAGGGGTTAACTTTGTCATCAGATAAATATTTGATGGAGGAACATCATGGGAGAGGAAAAATCATCGCCGAAGAAACCGGATCCCGATAAATTGGCCGCATTAAAGGGTCTTCCTATGGAGATCGTGGATTCCTTTACAAAAGAAGAATTACAGGCCTTCCTCTATGAGGACGTATGGCCCGACTCTCTTCAAGAGAAACTGAAAGATTATATTGTGGAAGAATAGGACGGGCTCCAACAGAATCGATCCACATTCAGTCTACCCATGTCACCACCTCTTCAAGTTCTGCCCTTTTCCTCTCGAAACGGTTGACGGGCGATTCCAGATCCGTGTATCCAAGCGCGGTGCCGATCACGATGATTTTGCTCTCTGGAATAGGCAGCATTTCCCTCAGGAGCTCCGGATATCTTGTAGAGTTTGCCAGCATGCACGTGCCCAGTCCCCTTTCATGGGCCAGAAGACAGATTGTCTGCGTGATAAGCCCCACATCAAGCATGGCATATTCAATGGAGAGCCTTTTATCAAGGCAGATAAGAATCAGGCATGGCGCATCAAAAAGATAGAACATATCAGCGTAGTAGCTTTTGCGGCCCTCTAAATCCTCCCGGCCAATGGATAGAACCTCGAGTACGCTTTTCCCCAGGCTCGCATATCTTTTCTTGTGGGCGTCAGGCCACAGGCCTGGCATGGGGACATCTGGTGATTGGGCTTCACCTTGAACAAATTTGTTGCGGTTCGCTTTCTTAAATCTCTCCACCGTATCCCCTGTGACCACATAGAAGTCCCATGGCTGGGTATTCCCCCATGAAGGCGCCCAGAGGGCATCTTCCAGGATTTCGCGGATAATCTCTTGTGGCACCTCTTTTTGTTTGAACTTTCGAATACTTCTTCTTCCCCTTACCGCGGTCCTCACATCCATAATTTTATCCTTTCGAACATTCCTCAAACAGATCTGGTGTCAAGTTGCCTAAATCGGCGATATTAAAATGTCATTTCACTCTATCTCTCCGCCCAGGTAGAGCTTTCTGACCATCTCATCCTCTTGAAGATTCTCCGTCTTATCCTCCATGACGATGTTGCCCGTCTGAATCACATAACCCCTTACGGCTA
>JASFEQ010000174.1:0-8654 GCA_050124735.1 Desulfobacteraceae bacterium
ATAATCGGGCTTATGCTGGTCATGCTGTTTCGGGTATTCAACCAACCAGGAAACACCGTCTCTATCAATTACAGTGATTTTTTAAGCATGATTGAGAGCGAAAGTGTCATCCAGGTCACTATACAGGGGGACAACATATCAGGTTTGACCGCGCAAGGACCTTTTAATACATTCGCCCCTAAAGATCCTGAACTAATTAAATTGATTAAGAGCAAAGGGGTCAAAATATCGGCAAAACCCGAAAAAGGCTCCTCATGGTCCCGGGTGTTCCTCTCCTGGGTCCCCATGCTTTTGCTGGTCGGTGTCTGGATATTCTTCATGCGCCGGATGCAGGGAGGAGGCGGTGGAAATCCACTATCCTTTGGAAAAAGCCAGGCACATCTCATGTCGGACTCGCGGGA
This sequence comes from Desulfobacteraceae bacterium, assembly GCA_050124735.1. Taxonomy (GTDB): domain Bacteria; phylum Desulfobacterota; class DSM-4660; order Desulfatiglandales; family HGW-15; genus JASFEQ01. The sequence goes on from JASFEQ010000174.1 coordinate 402, forward strand.
GAAAGTCACATTCGAAGATGTCGCAGGAATTGATGAGGCCAGGGAGGAATTACAGGAAATCGTCGACTTTCTTCGCGATCCTGGAAAATTCACCCGGCTGGGGGGAAAAATGCCTAAAGGTGTTCTTCTTGTGGGCGTTCCAGGCACAGGTAAGACATTACTAGCAAGGGCAATAGCCGGTGTGGCGGGTGTTCCCTTTTTCAGCATAAGCGGATCGGATTTTGTAGAGATGTTTGTAGGTGTTGGTGCTTCAAGGGTCAGAGACCTCTTTATGCAGGGCAAAAAAAATGCTCCCTGCATCATATTTATGGATGAGATAGATGCGGTTGGTCGCCACAGGGGTGCCGGTTTGGGTGGAGGCCACGATGAAAGAGAACAGACCCTCAACCAGCTTCTTGTGGAAATGGATGGCTTTGAATCCAATGAGGGTGTCATCTTTATCTCTGCCACGAACAGGCCGGATGTCCTTGATCCTGCTCTATTGAGACCCGGGCGATTCGACAGACAGGTAGTTGTCCCTGTTCCTGACATAATGGGGAGGGTGGGAATTCTGAAAGTCCATGTCAAAAAAACACCCTTGTCAAATGATGTTGATATCAAGGTCCTTGCGAGAGGGACCCCCGGGTTTACAGGCGCTGATATTGAAAATATGGTGAATGAGGCCGCGCTAATGGCAGCCAGACGCGGAAAGGACAGGTTGGAGATGGTCGACTTTGAAGACGCCAAGGACAAGGTCATGATGGGAACTGAGCGGAAAAGTATGATCATCACTGAAGAGGAGAAAAACACGATGGCCTATCATGAAGCAGGGCATACCCTTGTGGCCAGGCTTCTTCCCGGTACAGATCCCATTCACAAGGTAACCATCATTCCCCGGGGTCGATCCCTTGGTCTGACCCAGCAGCTCCCAATAGTCGAAAAGCACACATATGCTAAAGATGACTTGCAGAACAATATATGCATTTTGATGGGTGGTAGGGCTGCAGAAGAGATTATGCTCAATACCCAGACAACAGGGGCGGAAAATGATATTGAAAAGGCGTCTGACCTTGCAAGAAAGATGGTCTGTGAGTACGGTATGAGCGAAGAACTGGGCCCCCTTACCTTTGGCAAAAAGGAAGGGCAGATATTCCTTGGCAGGGAGTTCGCCCAGCACAGGGATTACAGTGAAATGACGGCACAAAGGATTGATGAGGAAGTCAGGGATATCGTAATCGGGGCCTACAAAAAGACAGCACAGCTCATTAAGGATAACCTGGATATCCTTCACAAGATGGCCAATGCCCTTTTGGAGAAAGAGACGTTGAACAGTAGTGAAATCGATGAATTAATGGCTGGTGGGAAAAAGTCCATACCGGAAGAAATAGACGCCGGGACATCTTGAACGGGAAATGCAGGCTTTTGCAGCGTGACAGCCTTCAACGGGGCTCACTACCGGCAGCGATCCATTTCGGATGTGATGCGGCTATTCCAGTTGATCCGTGAAAAGCATGTGCTGGTGGTGGACGACAACCTCATCGGCACGCGCCATGAACACATCGCCCGCAATAAGGACCTGTTCCGTGCCATGGCACAGGCGAACCTGCGAAAGCAATGGTTTGCCCAAGCCAGCATTAACTTCGCCGATGACGAAGAGCTCCTGGCGTTGGCCGCGAAGGCCGGGTGCAGCGGCGTCTTCATATGCTTTCAATCCCCCACACCTGAAGGGCTTCTGGAACTCGGCAAGAAATTCAACCTTCTGAAGGGCCTGGATTTTTGCGCCTCCATGCGGCGCATACAGCGGCACGGCATACTGGTTTTGGGTTCCTTTATCATCGGTCTGGACATAGACGAACCGGGCATCGGCAAACTTATCGCCGAGGTGGCCAGCCGATACGGCGTGGACAATCTCAACGTGCTGTTTCTGACTCCCCTGCCCGGCACTCGCCTGTGGGACCAGATGAAATCGGAGGACCGCATCGGCCTCGATACGTTCCCGGAGGACTGGAAATATTACACGCTGACCTTCCCGGTGGCCCGGTATAAACATCTGTCTCTGGAGGGCATTATCGGAGAGATGATCTCCTGCGACCGGGACTTCTATTCCATGCAGCGCATTCTGCGCAGAGTTTGGAGCAGCTTGTGGCAACGCCGCAAGCCGCTGACCAGCTTGGTGGGCATCTCTCATACAGGAACAATCTCCGACTGAACCTTAAGGCATATGCAGACTTCAAGTCGTATGTGAAAGCTGGGGTTTGATCTAATAGATGTCCCAACGAGGTTTTTACCTTGTCTGAAGGTATGTCAGTATCAGATTAATGGTTGGGACTAAAGAGTGGCAACATTGCCCCTTGTATTGAAAAAATAGAAATGCGCATTGACACAGGTGACCAAATGGATGCTCTGGAACTGGCAGTAAAAGTAAAGAAGCAAAACATCATAGATATGGCTGTTGGGTTTAGTGCCATGATGCCATTATTTCAAGAAGGTTCAGTCGATCTCATCAAAGAGAAACTGGCAGATTTATTTGAAGGTCTTGACCGGATCAGTTCAGATCAAGACTTCAGCAAGATGCACAGAGGCTTCTGCCAATGGTTTGTTAAAACTATCAGGTTGGCGAAGACCGACGAACGTTCATCATATGGTCATGCTGCAAAGGTTCTCGATGTTGCTCTCAAGGTCTACGTTTACTACTGCAAGATGCCAAGTCCAGCAAAGGCGGAGTCCTTGATGCCAAGGTTAAATGGCGCCATTGACACGCCAATCCTTCGCCATCTGTTTAAGAAACTGGAAGATACTTACAGGGAGTCATTCCCCCCGCATTATTTATGGACGATTAAGATGATAGACAAGGAAGACTATGATTTGTTGCAGAAACTCATTCGTCAGGATATCAGAGATTCCTTTAAGGATAATCTATCGCCTGTTCAATATGATGAGATTATGGGGCGACGCTTAAATCGTTGAAGCAAGTGTCTGACAGAGTGTAAGCCCTGATCACATGTTTTGATAGGAAATCATCACAAACTTCCTTACGAGGAGATTGCCGCCATGTCCTTCAAAGAGAACCTAAAAGCCAAAATCAAGCTCGATAGACTTTTGCAAAAACTCGTTTCGACAATTAGAGAGCCTCCCGGAAAGCGATGGTTGGACAAGGTCCTAACCCGGGAACTTCTCGACATGACCGATCTTAAGCACGAGAAGGTTGGCTATCTCCACCTTTACATACGCCCTCTGGAGGGCGAGATCATGGAGGTGCTGGTATTTGACAACGAATTGCCCATCTACCACACTACTGTGGCTGACGTAGCCCTGCGCAAAAGCCCCCACTGGAAGCAAATGTTTAGCATTAGAAATATCAAGAAAATTATGAATGATCAGGATGTAATTATAACTAAGGGGAAGGAGTCACTTAAGAGATTACACGCCAACGCTATGGCCCTGCTGGATCTCACTTATACCAGGGATGACCTGACGCTGCTGCTGGAGGATGCGCGCCAGGGTCTGAATCAGAAATCCATTGCACAGATACAGGAATCTTTCGATCTCTTTTTTGAACTGCTGGATTTTCAGCCCGTGTCTCTTGGGGGGCAGGAGCAGGATTTACAGATCTTTGCCAGGCCAAAGCTTAACGGCGACGCTGTTCCTACCTTTGAGCATCTCATCCTCTTCGACGAAGAAAACCTGTCATTAGGCCTGAAGAAAGGAGTCTTTTCACCGCAGAGTGATTTAGACCCCGCGTGGTTCATGCAATATGCCCGAGGTGGGGAAAGAGCCGATCTCCAAGGCATAGGTGTTTTCGAATTCTTGACTGAAATGGCGCTGAAAAAAGTGCGAGCTTAAAGAGGGCAAAATCGAAAAACAGTAGTTTAATTTGAAGGGTTTGAATCCCGCCTATCAGGCAGGAGAAACTATCATGCAGGGACTTTAGGGGCTTGGTGCTGACAAGAGCCCCTGGCTATCTGGTCTTTTCTCTATAGAGAAAAGCCCTAAGATGCTGAGGGGTTATGCGCAAAAAGATGATAAAGTATTTGGTAAAATAGGTCTATTATGGCAAAAAAATTAAATAAAAATTATGAAAAATAAATAAAATTAAATAAAAACTTGACTTATATTTTTTGTTAATATAAAATATATAAAATTAAAAAAAATAAAATAATTTTTGATTTTTATTAAAGAGAATTAAAGTTAATTAATTATATTATTGTAAAATTGCTATTCCATTTAATCGGTCTAGCAGGCTTCAGGAACAAGGTTAGCAAGAGATAGACAAAATCAATAATAAAATTTGAGTGCCGCCCGACTTAAGCACACACTAATAAACCATGCGATGGCAAAAGGCCTCCAAAGGTTATTTCTTAAAAAAGTGAGTATGAGGTGGCACTCAAAAAGGCCTCTCGGATGTACGCGAATAATTACGGCATTTCGGGAGGCCAAAATATAACAGCTATTAGAAGATTCGTATGGATAAGGATCCTGACAAGACGGGTGGAAAGAAATCTCACTTCGTTCCTCCAAGGGAGGTAATCAATGAGGTCATTCAGTCTATTGAGAGCATAGATAAGAAATTAAAGAAATTTTATGAAATTCACGGAACGGAACTGCAAGTGCCCTCCAATAAACAACCCAACGTTAGGAGATTAAAATGAAAATCAATTGTATTTCATGTGAAAGCGGGGTGAATCTGGACCACAAAATTTTCGAGGACTATGAAGGCCCAGTTAAGTGCTTCAGCTGCGGTGCCATGCTGGAGATCAAGACATTCAAGGGAGTCCTTAGCTCTATAAACCCATTGAGTGCTTTACCCCAATTTTCTACTGATGAGATCTTGCCCAGTTTTTCTTGACACTCGGTCTAGCAGGCTTCAGGAACAAGGTTAGCAAGAGATAGACAAAATCAATAATAAAATTTGAGTGCCGCCCGACTTAAGCACACACTAATAAACCATGCGATGGCAAAAGGCCTCCAAAGGTTATTTTTAAAAAAAGGGAGTATAAGGAGGCTGACATAATTAACCCTCTCAAATTTTGCGGAGATGATCCGATGGAGAGAATGTAGATCTAAAGGCCTGATATTTCGATCAACCAAGAAAGGGGGACACGGTATGCATTTCAAAAAGATCTTCGTATTTATCGCCTTAAGCATGGTCATTGGATTTTTTGGTTGTGCTAAGGAGACGGTAGAGGCGCCCGAACGGGAGCGAATCACAAAGAAATTGATTCCACCGAAGGCTGAGGTTAAGGGCACGAATTTTCTTATAGAGGTTAGCGACCTTGAAGTCATCACGTTTGAGGACAAAGCTTCCAAAGAGATCGTCGAAACCCCGAAACTCTGGGGGCGCATCAAGATAACCAATAAATCGAAAGATAATTTGGATATCCAAGCGCTCACCCTCGAATACTTGGATGTAGCTGGGAAACCAATCGATTTTCAACCTGGGGAGACAATAACGAAATCCGCTCTGTATTTTAGGGTCATTAAGCCTGAAGAAAGTTTCGATGGCCAACTGGATGTCACAATCCCAATGAAGGCTATCAAGGAAAAGACCTTAGGAAAGATAGAAGTCAACTTGGTCTACGTCGCGTCTCCTCTTAACCGAGAGACCATCACTTTACCTGAAAAAATTGAATAGTCTGTTACCAATCGGTACATATCTTCGAAATTATTCTGTTATTCCTGATTCAGTCCCGGCTATATCATGCAATTATCTGCACTTAGCCCCTGCAGCAATGCTCGCACTCGAATCAGTATAAAAAATGAGGACTAAAAGCTCTTAATGAGGTCCTCTTATTTGCCGTTTGCCAATAACTTGAGAGGGAGAACGCATGAAGGAACATAGCGTGAGCAACATGTTAGTGGAGAGAAGATCTGAACCTAGAAAGCAGGTGGATCAACGTTACAGCGTAAAATTTTCAATTGATGGATCCAATGTTCCTTATCAATTGAAGATTTTGAACAAGGCGATAAAGTCCATGTACTTTTTGGTCAAGGACAACACGGACCTTTTCCGCCGCCTAAATGTGGGGGACATATTGAATATGGAATACTATCAAACTGACATAGCTTATCCCTCGGAGTATCTGAAAACAGTGATTCGACATATTACCAAAAAAAGGCAGGCACGATTGAAAGGTCATTATTTAGTCGGCTTAGACATTTTAGAAAGCCAGGCCTAGAAGAAGACCCATAGGAATTAGCTCTTTTACAAAAACCAGACTCTTTTCAAGTAAACCTGCCCGCGTTGAAACACGGGGCATCTGAAACGTTCCTAGACAACTTCCTCCCCCTTGATGGGGGAGGATTAAGGTGGGGGTGAAGCTCTTTATTTTCACCCTCCCCTTTCCCCTCCCATCAAGGGAGGGGAATTATAAGGATGCCAGAATGCCCCGCCTTTTAAGGCGGGGCATTCTGGCATATAGCCGTAAACACCAGTTAATTCCGAAAGAATAATTAAGAAAAGACTTATGGACGAGAATAAGCCAAAGACAATTTTTCGGCTTAATGGCAATACAGGCAGACGTTCGGGAATTGATCGAAGACAATTCTCTTACTCCATACACATCCCGGAAAGACGATGTGGTCAAGACCGAAGAAGTAACGGAGCCCGAGCATGTGCCGATGGGCTTGAACTTCTTATCAAGAAATGAGTTGGCTGTTAAAGGTAACTCACATGTGGGTTAGCTTTTTCAATAAAAAGGGACGGTTGCTTTATTCGCCTCCCCTCTGTCATATTCTGCCGGGAATCGAAACTTTAGTCATCCTTGGGGGAATCATAGACGGGAAAAAACTTTGTTGGCAAGGACCATACAGCGAACATATGGGGTCTTGGGGCCCAATGATGACTATGGGTAATTATTGGATAAGAAGTTTTTTGAAAGGACAAGGAGATTAAATGGGCGACAAAGGGAAAAGAGATAAAGGCAAACGAGAAGAACAGAAAAAAGGCAAGCACACACTAAAGGAGAAGCGAAAGCAAAAAAAAGACAAAAAGTCAGCTCATAAGGGAATTGGTTGAGTTACGCCAGCAATTTGGTGCCCGGAGATACAAACAGTACATTTGATGTCCCTGTTCGTGACATGCAATCCGGCGTTACCGAGCGAGTAAGCATTGCCTCCGATGGTACGGAGGGTAACGGTTCCTTCCAATGGGCGGCGATCAGTGCGGACGAGCGTTATGTTGCATTCGATTCGAGTTCAAGCAACTTAGTGCAAGGAGACGCAAATAGTACCTCTGATATTTTTAGTGCAGCCCATCTGCTTTAGTCACTCCTAATTTAGCTGATCATCATCACGCGAGGTCAGTAATGGCCTTGCTTTTTTCGTCTCAGAAGCACTATATCCTGTATGCCGCTTTTTTGGCCTCGAACCAACGATTACTATTAGTCCTTTGTGAAGCGATAGGCACAGAGGTTTCGATTAGCATCAGTAATCTTTTTTCTGACAAGGATTTTCGGGTTTGAAATTTGACGGCTTTTGTTTCCTGTAAACGGCTTTTAAAGGTTGAAAAAGGTAGTAAAATCAGGCAGAATACGCTTCCCAGCGCTCTCTCACGCCCTGTCGTAGAGTCCGCTTCAGCGGACAGACACGGGTTTATAAGCCTCTGGCTTATTCGATCCCCGTCGGGACTACCAAGAAAAACATAATCCCTTGATTTTCTTCAATGGAGTCAAGGGGTTTTCTATTGGATTTTAAATGTCAGTCTGCAAAAGGTGGAGCCCCCAAGATAACCCATCGGTAACCATTAACTGGATTCATCGTTAATAAAACTCCTCCCGTCTATCCCCGCCGAGTGGTGGCTTGCATCCATGCTTTTCCTTTCACCAGCCGCCGCCTGAGATTATTTTCACTCAAGAACTTACTTTTATCATAGCGCTCGTAGTGAACAATATCCTCCGCGGCCCTTACCGGTCTCGGCCGTGGCTTTGATGCTGGATAGCCGACCATCATCATGTCATATATTGCCATTTCTTTTGGTATGCCCAGAAGATCCTTCACCAGAGGTTGTACAAGAGGCGTGGCCACGGCTGTCAGCCATTTGGAGGCGAGTCCCAAACTGGTAGCCGCCAGAGTCATATAAAGGAAGGCAGATGCCAGGCTGGACTGGAAAATCTGATCGCCCGTCGTCAGGGTATAGATTAGAGGATAGAAGTCTTTTGTCCTCGTGTCACCACATACAAGGATGAAGACCGGTGCGTCCCTATTATATTCCTTAGCCGGCGGCCCCCCTTGCTCAAAAAATCGAAGTCCTTTCTCCCGCGTTCGCTCGATGTTGTA
>JASFEQ010000175.1:0-8642 GCA_050124735.1 Desulfobacteraceae bacterium
AGGCTGTCGTGCGCTTACCAATGGCCGAGTCTGTGCCCAACAAGGCCACTTTCAGAGAGGTCACCTCTTCAATCTTGCCCGTGAAAAAGTGGAGATCTTTTCGCGGAGGCGTTTTTCTCACATCACGAATCCTGGCGCCGTACTCTTTGGCGAGACGGGAAATCTCACCATCTTCAGATAAAAAGTCATGGAGACCCGAATCCACGTGCAGCCCCAACTGGATGGCCATTTTAATGTCATTTCTCGCCTCATGACTAAGGCGACCTCCGTCCGGCGCCAGTCCGATCACTAAGTGTGAAGCAGCCTGGTTAATGGCCTTCGCAGCGCTCACGGCTTGCTGGATATCTGCATAAATGGGGATTCCCTTGGGCTTACCGTCTAAGAGCATGCCAGCATCACTATCCGCGTTACGAGAGTCCACCACAGAGAGGACCCGGTAACGCTCTGTTCGACGGACCAATCCATGGGCTGTCTTACCGTTTGTGGTAGCAAACATGCCTTCACAGTAAATGATGGCATTGCCCTCAGGAAAGTCGCTCATGATTTCCTGCCCGTAAGGATCACCACATATCGATCCCCTGGAAGTTTTTCCTTGCGATGGCGGTCAAGAAGAACCAGCAGACCTGCGGTTGAGGCGGGCAGAACGCTGAGTCCTTCTCGTTCCCTGAGTAGCCGGGAGTAGGAGAGCATGCCCTTGTCGCTCGCATTGGAGGCCCATCCCCCGGTCGCCCTGATCGCTTCCAGTGCATGGTCTCCGTCGATGGAGTGCCAGTTGATCAATGGTTCATTGATAGCCGTCTCGCGTATCTGGTCAGGAGGGAGATCCTCGCAGCGTGGGGAATTTTTTATAAAGGCCCTGATCACGGGATTCTTGTTGTGAGAGGAGCCTGCCACAAGGTGTGGAATCCGTGATGTCTTGCCACGGCGATAGAGACTCAGGAATCCTTTGTATATCCCTGCCAGCGTTGTGCCGTTCGATACCGGAACAGCGACCGCGGCTGGGGCATCCCGAAGATCGTCATAAATTTCATAGGCGATCTGGCCATAGGTCTTGAACTGGATGGTGGTATTATCTCCGCCAGGATTGGCATCATAGATTTCGTCGTGTTCTGCCTTCTCACGGGAGGCAAGCACTGCACGTTCGTAATCACCTTTAACGCGAATGATTTCTGCCCCATAATCTGCCATCTCTTTGACGCGTTTCGTGTGGTAATCTTGGGGTATGAATGTGACGCAATGGAGTCCCGCCATGGAGGCAGCCAGTGACATGGCCACACCGTAATTACCGCAAGTGGCCAGAGTAATGGCATCAAAACCCCTTCGCATGGCATCTTTGGCCTGGGCAAAGGCAATACGGTCCTTTTGAGTGCCCGTGGGATTTGCCCCTTCAAATTTCAGGTATATCTGCCGCAGGCCCACCTCCCGCTCGATATTGCGCGCCCGGGCAAGTGTGGTATCACCTACCTCCGAGTCAATAATATCCTCATAGGCTTCCAATCGTTCACCGAGCGGTTCATTACTATCTGCGGCAAGTTTTTTTTGAGTCTCCAGCTCAGGCGCAATGATAGGGGCTTGAGAACTTGCGCCATCAAGAAGAGAGAATCCAGACATGTCCTGCACCTTTTCTGCATCGCCCTGTTTCATGATGAATATCTCAACTCTCCTTTTTTTGTGGTTCCATCAAGAAATATCCAACCTAAGAATACCCTTGGCAAAACAATAGCCCCTACTATAGCAGAGGGGCTAGGGAAAGAACACCCTTGTGAGGGTGTTTTGGCTAGGAGCAAGGCTGCGCCAGGCACCTCAGCAAATTGGTTTATAAATCCTAGGCTAACTCTTTTTAGAGGTTTTGGTCTGAAAAGGGGTAATTTGCTGCTTCACCCTGGTGCTTCTGCATTCTGGGCACCGGAACTTTTTCTTTTGGTGTTCAGAAATAGCCATGGTTAGGGTAAAGGTTTTATTACATTTCTGGCACATGAACTCATATATGGGCATTTTAAACCTCCTACAAGGCAGGAGGGTTAGGGGGCCTATTCGAAAAACCCCCTGTCCCCATCTCATCAAAATCTGTTGGAAGTGCCTAGTACATATCCTCCGGAGGCATAGCCGGTGCCGGAGGCTTCCTTTTTTCCGGCTTCTCAGCCACCATGGCCTCAGTGGTGAGAAGGAGTCCAGCCACAGATGCTGCGTTTTGTAGGGCTAGCCGAGTCACCTTGGTGGGATCCACAACACCCGCTTTCATCAGGTCTTCATAGATACCCGTTTCGGCATTAAATCCAAAATTAGCCTCAGCTTCCATAACTCGCCTGGTGACAATAGAGCCCTCAAAACCTGCATTATTGGCAATTTCTCTAATGGGTTCTTCGAGGGCCCGTCTCACCAGCTTGACCCCAAACTGCTCTTCTCCAGCCAACTGGAGTTTCTCAAGCGCTTTCATCGCCCTCAAGTAAGCCACACCACCGCCGGGAACGATCCCTTCCTCCACAGCGGCCCGGGTGGCATTAAGGGCATCTTCCACCCGATCCTTTTTCTCCTTCATTTCGGTTTCGGTCGCTGCGCCTACGTTAATCACGGCGACGCCCCCGATTAGCTTGGCCAGCCGCTCCTGGAGCTTTTCCCTGTCGTAATCAGAGGTTGTTTCCTCAATCTGGACCCTTAGCTGTTTAACCCTTCCTTCCAAGGACTTGCGGTCGCCTCCACCATCGACAATGGTCGTATTGTCTTTGTCCACCGTGATCCGCTTGGCAGTCCCCAGGTCATTCAACGCAATATTTTCCAGCTTTATACCCAAATCCTCACTGACCATCTGGCCACCAGTCAAGATAGCGATATCTTGGAGAATGGCCTTGCGTCTGTCGCCAAAGCCGGGTGCCTTGACGGCTGCACATTTCAGGGTCCCGCGAAGCTTGTTGACCACCAGGGTGGCCAGGGCCTCTCCATCCACATCTTCCGCTATGATCAAAAAGGGTTTCCCCATCTTGGCGATCTGCTCCAAAACAGGGAGAAGATCCTTCATGTTGCTGATCTTTTTTTCATTCAAAAGGATGTAAGGTTCCTCGAGCTCTACCTCCATTTTCTCAGCATCTGTCACGAAGTAGGGGCTCAGGTAGCCACGATCAAATTGCATCCCTTCCACAATCTCCAGAGTGGTCTCCATGGCTTTGGCTTCTTCAACGGTGATAACGCCCTCTTTGCCCACTTTTTCCATGGCCTCGGAGATAATATCCCCGATGGTGGTATCGTTGTTTGCCGAGATGGTGCCCACTTGGGCAATTTCCACCTTGTCTTTCGTTGGTTTTGAGAGCTTCTTTAGCTCTTCCACCACAACTCCCACTGCCTTTTCGACCCCTCTTTTTATGGCCATGGGGTTGGAACCCGCTGCCAAAAGCTTAGAGCCTTCGCGGTAAATGGCCTGAGCAAGGATAGTGGCCGTTGTGGTGCCGTCTCCAGCAGCATCAGATGTTTTGGAGGCCACCTCCTTGACCATCTGTGCGCCCATGTTCTCAAATTTATCTTCAAGTTCGATCTCCTTGGCAACGGTCACTCCGTCTTTACTGATCTTGGGTGAGCCCCACGATTTTTCGAGGAGCACGTTTCGTCCCTTCGGCCCAAGGGTTACTTTAACGGCATTGGCCAGGGTGTCTACACCCTTCATCATCTTTTCTCTGGCCAGCGCGCCATATTTAATTTCTTTTTTTGCCATAACTCAACACCTCCCTCGATTACTTTTCAATAATCCCGAGGATATCATCCTCTCGCATAATGAGATGCTCAACCGCGTCAATCTTTATTTCATTACCCGAATACTTGCCAAAGAGCACCCGGTCATTCTTTTTGACATCGAGGGGAATTCGTTTTCCATTTTCATCGAATTTCCCAGGCCCCACAGCAATCACTTTTCCTTCTTGGGGTTTTTCTTTGGCCGTATCAGGAATAACGATCCCTCCGGAAGTCTTTTGTTCTTCCGCAATCCTCAAAACAAGCACTCTGTCATTCAATGGTTTTATGTTCATCTCTAGAAACCTCCCTTAAACTCTCTTCATGGTGAAAGTTGTCTCTTTTAGAATCAGGCATAGGCCAGATTCCACCTAGCCTTTCGCCTCCTCCCACGTTCGCGCCACTCTTGTGCTTCAATGGAGAGCGTGGCAGTGGGACGGGCCTCAAGGCGCTTCAACCCAATTTGTTCGCCTGTCTCGTCACAGTAACCGTAGGACCCATCCTGGATCCGATCTAAAGCATCATCAATTTCCTCGACAAGTACAAGGCACCTATCGCGAGTGCTAAGCTTTAAATTGCTACTCGTCTCAAGGGTGCCTTGGTCTAGAACATCAGTTTCCCTTGTGCTATCCTCCCTTAGGCGTTTGAGGCTCTCACCCGATTCTTTCAAAAGTTGCTCACGCCAGGAAAGCAGTTTACGTCGGAAATACTCGAGTTGCCTGGGATTCATGTATGGCTCGTCTTCTGAAGGAACGTAATCTTCCGTAAAATAAAGCCCTCCAGCAAGTTGAAGGTGTTGTTCAGTAGCCTCAGCAGAAAAATCAGTTGCGTGGTCATTCATTTTCTGCCTCCTTTCTTCTTGCAGGTTTACATTGGACTTTCACCCTGTTCGCTTCCAAACTCTTGCCCGTTTTCGTCATCTCCGTAATTATCCTCTTCTCTGTCGCCGGCTTCGGTCAGGACTTCATAGCTTGTAACGGTAATTCGCCTTGCTCCATCCCTGTCTTTTTCGAGAAATCCTGTGACTTCCACCTCGCTGTCCAGTTCACTGAAGAGTTCTTCACCCAGGCTATTGGGTTGGACCGCGTACATGTCATCGTGGGTCTCTACGCTGACCGCGCTTACATCATCGTTCCAATCCCACTCCGTTGGCGTCACATAGCCCGTTATGGTAATCTCTTCTGGTGAATCTTCCCTTTTCATGTCCTTATCTCCTCATGTGAACAGTCCATCGCTTATTTAGCGAATGAAAATAAATAACGTTGCGCAAAAGATTATTCTCCTTTATCGTCCTCTGGCAACAGCTTGTAGTTGTTTACTGTGAGGACAAAATCGCCGTACACGTTCTTCACAATTCCCGTCGCCTCCACTTTTCGGTCGACTAACTTGAATAATTTCTCTCCTATTTTGTCGAGGAAGATAATATAGTCTTCTTCCTCTTCAGTCCCTATCCCGATACTCGTGACACGACCATTCTTGTCCCATTCATCTGGAAGGATAGTGCCGCGAATGGTAATCTCTCTCTTTTGATGCTCTTGCATTTGTATTTTCCTCTCCAAAAGATTCTTGCGTAATGTTGAAGCCGTATACAAATCTGTTATAAGTCCAAGAGCAATAGATATGCCAAAGTTATAAGTTATTGATATATCGGCGTTATGCTTATATATTGATTATCTTATAAGAACCCACAGTTCAGGTAGGCCCGGTTGGGTGGGCTGGCTGTCAGCTGAGACAACCTGTGCAAAAGTTTAAGATATTGAAAAAACATAAAAATGAGGCGAGGAATTTTGAGTTCTGCTTTTTTGGATTATCGGAACCCAGAATTCCGAAATTTAGTCCAGGTTATTATCTCCGTTGTCTGGAACGCAAAGCACGGGACGTTTGATAAATCTCAAGACCCTCTCCGTTGTGCTGCCGAAAAAGATATTATCCATGTCCCCAGAATTTCCACTACATCCCATTACAACCATTTCAGCCCCGATCTGGAGTGCCTTCTTGTTTATTTCCAAATAGGGTGTCCCTGGGCAAACCAACTTTTCCACGTGCTCCACATCCATTCCTTCCTGACGAAGGACATGGTTAAGTTGCTCTTTGGCACGAAGAAATAGTTTTTTGCTGATCTCTTCTTCTGGCCCCAGGCCTTGGCGAACGCATCTTTCAATGAAATCTTTATCAATCACATGGAGCACCAAGATTCGGGCTGGCTTTTGCCCCAAGAAAGACTTTGCTTTCCTCAAGGCCAACAGAGAACAATGGGAAAAATCTACGGCCACCAAAATTTTAGAATCTTTATTGGTCACCTCGTGGTTCACATGTCGTTCTTGGCCTTCCATAATCGAGTTCCTATTTCATCCTGAAAGTTAAAAGAAATCACAATCCCGGGTTTTGGGGCGTGCGCCTGCCCAAACGTTCATGGGAATGTGGCTGTAGAACGTTTGATAATTCCGAAGAGTCTATTATTCCTCGGCTAGCCTTGATATGCATCACATTGCCGCAACTGAAGCACTTGACTGGACCTTCGTAGTTCTGGAACACTTTGTGATCCAGATTCAACTCATAGCCGCAGAGATTACAATCGATTCTCATGGTCTTTTCCTCCTTTCGGTCGCGCTTTCCCCACCGTTTGGAGCGTCATCGTCAAGCCCTGAGTTCTCCTAAATGCTAGACGACCAGATTTAAATAGAACCAAACGGGTGCAATAAGGACGTCAACTCCCGGTTTATTTGCCCTCGCCAGGAGCTTCAGTCATCATCTGTAGCCGTCAATTCGGTTCTATGGATTTTGTAAAATCTCTCCATTTCCCTATCCACCTTCTCAATGGATTGGATAATGTCATCAATGACCAAATCTGTAGGAGTAGAACCGTATTCGGTTTCGGGTGGCCCTTTGAAATTTTGATTCATACGAATTCCTCGTCTCTAGTCCTCGTCATACGCCCGAGAAAGCAACTTGCATAAACTAGGTCTATGCTGAGTCTAATGCCCGTCATATCTCATCTAAAAATCAGGTTGTGCCAATTTTACTCTTGCATGCCTAAGGGCCCGCAACGGAATAGAAATATCAAGAGAACTTCGCATGAGCCACTCTAAGGGCCCTTTATCAAAACTTTTTCTCCAATAAGAACAAAGAATAAGTGCACTAATGTAGAAAACGCATGCCCCCCAAATAGGGAAAAGAAAGGGCTCTACTTCGTATACTTTCATCACTTTCAAGGAAATGCTACCAATGATTATGTGGGCGACATAAAGAGTGAGGGTAGTCTGACCGACAGACACAAAAGGCAGAATCCATTTGGTGTTGCCCCACTTCTGCGCAACGGAAATGCTGAAGCTGACAACAATGAGTGCAGTTCCGCTAGCTGATAATAGGAAAAGCGGCATAGGC
Organism: Desulfobacteraceae bacterium; assembly: GCA_050124735.1. Classification (GTDB taxonomy): domain Bacteria; phylum Desulfobacterota; class DSM-4660; order Desulfatiglandales; family HGW-15; genus JASFEQ01. The sequence continues at coordinate 7,102 of JASFEQ010000175.1, forward strand.
TCCCAAGGCTCTATGGTGAACCACATGAGTAAAACATCAGCGTCAAAGATACCCAAGCCAGAGATAGAGGGGTGAAAAACTATACGTGAGATGCATTCAGCAAAAGCAACCACACCGATCCCTGAAAACAAAATTCTCTTCCTCAAAACAGGTTCACACAGCCTTTGTCGACCGAGCCACATCCCCAGGATCAGGAAAGTGGCCCAGGGAAATACAGGGTAGAGACCATCGAAAAAGATATCCCAAGCCATTGCCGCTGATTTCCAGCAAGCTGAATAGGTGTCTGCTCTAAACGCCAGTCCCCTGTCAAAATCAACCGCCAACATGAAAAGTGAAGAAACGGCTATGGGAATAATAGAAAGCAGAAGTAGTCGCCGACTGGGGAGAGTCAGGAGACAGATCCCGATCAGAAAATAAATTCCATATGCGTGCAGAATATCTGCTCTCCAAATCAGACTGTTCAACATCCCTAAGATAAAAAGAAAGATCGCGCGTTTAATAATTAGATGCCGATTTTCTCTAATACGAGTAGCGTCATGGTTTAGGAATGCACTCCTTGACATCAAGGACAGGCCGACTCCAGCCAGAACAACAAATGTTGCCGCTGCCCGTCCTTGAATGAGATCCAATGTAGAAACCAGCCATTGGGGATCGGAAAGATTATTTTCCATCATCACCCAAAAATTTATGAGCAGCATGCCTAGAAGGGTTAGGGCCCTGGCAAGGTCATAGCCGATGATACGATTGCTAGACACGGATTCTTGGGTAGGTGAAGCTGTGGTATGGAGTGTCGAGGGTTCCGTTTCTTAGGTCCTTTTCACATGGAATTTTTGCACTTTCATGATTTTTTTCCCCTTCTCTTTTCTCACATAGCCGGTGACTTCCACTTCTTTTCGGATAAGCGAAAACAGTCGATCTATTTTTTTGTTGTAATCCAGCATATACTCCTCCTCGTCGAAGGTGGAGGCAGCAATTGCGGTTACTTTACCCATCTCGTCCCAATTCACTGGAATGATAAGGCCACGGATCGTAATTAGCCTATCGTCTACACTGAGCATCCGTTTCTTCTCTTCTTTATGGGTGCCACGGAGGTAACGGGCAGAGTACCTGCTATTTCGTTTTCTCAGTCGGTCTCGTGACTCCCAAGCTTAGCCAATCATTAATGCAAAAGCTTGATAGCTCGACGTGGTCGTTTCCATTTTATTTTGCCGGATTCAGTAAGATCTAAGACGGCTCCAACAATCAAATCCTCATCAGTCGGTTCGACCTCGTCAGTCATCGCTTCAATAAGGTCATATAGAGTCGTCCTGACGGCGCTTAGTTAAGGGGAATCTAGACCAAAAGTGCCTCTTTTTTGAGCCAATGCGTTCATCACACGACCTCCTTTGGATTATCCGTATCCCCCGTTCTTCCAAGAGGATTTGGTATTAAATTCAGAGAGGGTCTCACGTTTGGGTCACATAAGAAACAGCAATAGATGTGCCAAAATGATAAGTCCACGATATTACCGCAGTTTTTGTTTTGGCGAGCAACGGAATCAG
>JASFEQ010000176.1:0-8637 GCA_050124735.1 Desulfobacteraceae bacterium
AATATTTCAATAGACGTCCCTCTTGGAAACGTGTTCTCTTGAAAAGATCAAGAGGCAGGAATGTGGCAAAAATGCCACACAAAACGCTGGGCTGGAATGAGACCCATAACCGGGCTATCAACGCAACTATCTGATTTTTAATCCTTATTAGTGGCCACGGTCTTTGCTGGTATGCATATTGCTTCAATGGTTCTCAAAAGATCAAATGGGACAAGGGTGTGAGATGAGAGGAGAATCCAATGAAAAGCAACCTTATCAATTTTTCGCTGTTTCTGATGATTGTTTTTTTGGCCATAGCGTTATCTACCAGGATGTAATTTAGTACGATAGCAATGGGACAGGAGGGTTGATTTCAAAGCAAAGGAATAAGTGGTTTCAGCGGTCTCTTATTATTGGACAAGATGCAATATGGGGATAATTCACATTTTACCAAAAGATGATGAAGGCAGGCGGCCCTGTTTGCCGAACGAGTCATTGCCCCTCTTCTACATGTCCGATCACTCTGTGCTCGGGATTCTGATTAGAGAATTTGAGGAGGCCACCCTGATCCTTGAGAAACAAAATTGGCCTTTAACCAGGACTGAAACTGGCATAGAGGTCTTCGTTGAAAATGCCGCACAGATGGAGGAGATATTCCTCGGTTTCAAGAAATTTGGCATTGATTTCGAGATTGCTGACATTCTGGATCAGGTCTATCAGGGGTGATAAACGCTCATCTTGCCTGGTAGGCGAGGGGGAATTTTTGGGAAGGGCAAGACCTAGGCTGTAGAAGAGACCACCTTGTAGCCAGCCTCCTGGATGGCACTGGCAATTACTTCCACATCGCACTTTTCTAATCGAAAGAAATAGGTGCGCTTTTCTCCAAAATCTTTTCCTGAAATCCCTACGCTTATAACTTCCCCTCCATTGCTTCTGATGAGCCCTGAGACGCGCTCAAAGGCCTCGGGATCATCCCCCAGAACCACATCTATTCTTGAGCTGGATTTCAGGAGACCCATCAACTCGATGAATGCCTCCACAAGATCGGCCACGGTAAGGATACCCACCACTTGGCTGTATTCGTCTACAACGGGAAGGCCTCCTATCTTGTGATAATATATGAGCTTGGCGGCATCCTCTATTTCTGTATCCGGCGTAACGGTCAAGGGCTCAGTGATCATAACCCCCTCAATGGTGAGGTCCTCCACCAGGGAAGCCAGGAATACCTCTCGCAAGTCACTCTCTGTCACTAGCCCAATGAGTCTTTGATTCTCCACCACAGGCAAGTGCCGGATGGAATGCTCTCTCATCAGGTCCACACAATCTTGAACCCTCTGATCCAGCGTGACGACAATTGGGTTCTTCACCATCCATTCTGCAACTTTCATTTCTAACACCCCCAGACACCTTACCTGATTAATCTGTTTTGTTCAAGGATTAGGCTCGGCGTCAGGCCGCTTATTTCCCCCTCTTATCCGGGCGTATCGGAAGGCCAGCCCTATGGCCCTGATGGCCGTCTCAGGATTGCTGAACACAGGGAATCCCAGGTTCTCCAGACGTTCTGCTGTATCACGGACAAGCTTCTTGTCTGGTCCGTAAACCCAGCTCACAAGGGGTTTCTGGTGGTGGCCTTTCACTTCCTCGTAGGCCTTGATATACGATTCTATACTCATTCCGGTTGAGTCTGCCCACAAGACGTTGAATAGTGCGTCCACGTTCTCATCCGCCATGACCGATTTGAGGATCTTGGGGTAAAGGGACAAGAAATCCTTGACGACCGGGGCCATTGGTCCAATATCCACGGGCATCACTCCCAATCCCGGAAAAATTCCATTGAGTATCTTGCTTGTTTTGGGCCTTAAACGAGTGACAGCCAGACCATATTTTGTCCCTTCGTCGGTAGCCAGCACACCCACCCCACCCGTATAACTGATGATACCCAACCGATTCCCCCGTGGCAGGGGTTGCATGGCAAAGATTTTGGGTAACTCGAAAAGCGCGTTAAATTCCCTGAGACGTAAAACGCCCCCCTGGCTGCAGGCCGCTTCAAATATCTTATCATCAACCGCCATGGCGCCGGTGTGAGATTCTGACGCCTTTGCCCCCTCCTCTGTCTTTCCGGATTTCAAAATGAGAATGGGTTTTTGGGCGCTCACCCTTTTGCAGATCTCAAGAAACCTTCGTCCATCTCGGATGCTTTCCAGGTACATGCTGATGACTTTGGTTTCCGGGTCCTTTTCCAGGTATTCCAGCATATCGCACTCGTCCAGATCGCATTTATTCCCAAAATCACAGATCTTGCTTACCCCGAAACCCAGGTCGGGATAAGGAAACGCCTGCGGGTTGCTCATTCCTGTCTGGGAACATATGGCCACCGACCCTGCCTTAAGTCTATAGTATCCCGCTTCATATGGGCAGGGATTGAGTCCGTTGGAGGTGTTCACTATGCCTGCGGTGTTGGGACCAATGATCCGAATGCCCTGCTCCCGGGCAAATGCCACAATTTCATTTTGCAGTCGAGCACCCTCTTGGTCCCTCTCAGCAAAACCGTCTGACACCAAAATGACGGCCTTGATGGCCTTCTGCGCACATTCTCTCAACACCTGGGGAACCGCTTGCACATTGATCATGATAAGAGCCAGGTCTATGTCTGGGCCAACCTCCTTGACAGAGGGATAGACCCGCAAGCCATGGACCACCCCATTTGAGGGGTTGATGGGATAGATCTCGCCGCTGTAGCCCGCATTCAGCAGGGACTTTATGACCACGTAACCGCCAAAGAGACCCTCTTTGAGAGATCCTATGACCGCAATGCTGCGGGGCTCGAAAAACAAAGAGGGGTCAGTCTCATGACCGAGTTTACTGGGAACCTTTTTCCCCATCTAGCTCCTTCATTTCTGGGTGGCCAGTTGAATGGCCTCCTGAGATGCATATCTATTAGCACAATGCTTTGGTCATCGAAACATAAATCCTCTTTGTGAAAGGGCAAATGGAGTCCCTGCTGATCCCGTGTGACCTACCTCAACTATCGAATTTTACTGTGTTTTTTAATTGACATGGCGCCCAATATAGCATATCCTATGAGTATCGTATGCCAGACCTTTTGGCGTCCTATACCTTTAACAATGACAACCGATAAGCCCCCAGAGCAGGAAACCCCACCCAAAGAGATCCTTGACTTTGTCACTGCCTTAATGCGTGCCCTCAATACCGCCCGTCTCTATGCAACCGACCACGAACTCTTCAAAAAGAACATTGAAGAGGCACATACAGCACTCGGGAACGCGTTGGCCAGTAGCGGTTCTCTCTTTCTTGGGTGTGCCAAGGACACCCTTTTTCTTGAAGGGACCTTTTATCAGACTGAGGATACACACTTTCAGAAATTCCTAGAGTGCTTTCACGCTCTCAGAATCTCGCACGTGCTCTTTGACAAAGGAATAACTTCCCAGGAACTGGAATCTTTTGTGGCACTTCTGGCGGGTGCCCGCCCAGGACAAGGCGATGAGATTTCTGAGGCATTAGCTCGGGAGAACATTAACCAGGTGAAACTGGGATTTCTGGATTACTCCGTTTTCTCCACGATTCAAATGGCAGCGGCTCAGCTCGCCCAATCCAGCGATGAGGAGTCCATATGGCGACTGCTCATTCTCCAGCCCGAGGCCGCCGGAGCTGTCAGTCTAGACACAGAGACTGTGGAACGGCTCAGACGCCTCTCCGAAGATGGGGAGGAATTGAAAAGATTGATCCTCCAGATGGACTCAGATATGAAGGAGGGGAAAGAAACGGCCTCCCCTTCACAGCGCGGCATGCTTCTGGGTAACTTCATCCAGAACCTGGGGGACACACTGGCAGGCATCGCCCCGGAAAAAAGAGATCAATTCGCGCTTCATGTGGGAAACATCCTTGAATCCTTAGGGCAGCCGCTCAAAATTCAGATCCTCGGATCAGTGTCGCCTGACGATACAGGAGAAGAAGAGGGTGATTTCCTCCAGGAGATCTTTCAAGACATATCTGATAGTGAACTCGTTCATCTTTTGGCCGATGCCCTGAAAGACTCTGGGGCCAATTCACAATGCTTCAACAATCTGTTCCAAAGGACCCTCGCCAGATACCGTGAACCGGGTCTGCTTTTGCCCATGATTCGCCAGGAAATGTACGAGGCCACCATGGAGTTTCAGCCCGGCAGGCTGGGTCACTGGCAGCACTTGGAAGAACTCTTTCTTCAGCAACAAGAATCAGAACAACTCAATGCACAATACCGTAAGGAGATCGAGTCCTTGGCCGCCTCTCTCCAAATAAAGGCCCCCATGGGAGAAGATGAGGAAATGGCTCGCCTCCTCAGAACCATAGCCCCTGGGCCCCTGATAGCAGCCAAGGCACGACTGATCATCGACCTTCTCCGCCACCCTCATCCCCCCCAGTTAGAGACTTTTATTCCCCATTTGCTGGAGAGCCTGGGCAATATTATGCGCCAGCTCTTGAGTCGGGAAAGGTTTAAGGCCGTTGGAACCCTTCTGCGTGCGGTCTTCACAATTCTCACCAATCTCCCAGACGAGGCCCCGGCAAGAAAGACCATGAATGCCCAGTTAAGTTCAGAAGAGGTTGGAGAACTGATAAAAGATCTCATGAAGGATTGCAGCACATACGAAGCAAAGGAGACCGCTGCCATTGATGCCATATCCCAGGTTTTTCCGGAAAAGACAGCGGGGTTCCTTGTGGACCGCTTCCTAGATTTGGAGACGGATCAGAGCCCTCAGGCCTACTGGCTCTCTACCACACTGGCAAGTCTGGGACCCAGATTGAGCAGGATCTTGAACCAGCGGCTCCAAGATGCGCCAGCAAAGGCCCTTCCAAGACTCCTCGACCTGGTTGCCCTCTCTTCTGATAAGCAACTGGGCACTGCCGTGGAAATCCTTCTCGACCATCAGAACCAGGAGCTCCGAATAAAGGCCATCAGCACACTCGGCCATCTGCGAGCAGACCGATCCGTCCCTCGCCTGGAACAAATCCTTTTTCAAAAGGGTCTGCTGAGGTCCAAAAAGACAAAGGCCTTTCAAATGGCTGCGGCGGAGGCCATGGCCAAAATCGGAACCAAGGAGGCCCAAAAAGCCTTACAGAGGCTCGCCAGCGAGGGATCTGGCGATCTCCAAACACTCTGCCAAGAACTGATTCAATCCAGTGGGGGAGCGCATGACAGCACAACCCAAGAATGATAAGTTGCATACCCTCTTTAGCAACGTTTGTGTCAACCTCGCAGCCGGCATCCGGTCCCTTTCCCTTTACCCACCAGAACACCCTGAAACCCAAAATAAAGCGGGCGATCTCTTGAAAGGCCTGACCACATATCTGCAAGAACATCCCACGCTCACACTGGTCTTGTTTAAGGGCGAGGCGGTGGTGGAGAATACGCCCTTACCTGAGCTCAGCGAGAATCTCGCCCAGTTCATTAAGGGCTTGGAGGCCATGAAACTTCAGCGGCTCGTTTTTCGTCGTGGCGTGACCTTAAAGGAACTCCTCCTTTTCTTGCAACTGCTGATGCCTCTTTTGAAGAATCCCGATGGTGCTGATCTGGCGATCTCAAAAAATCAGGACAGATTCCCACACATTGTTGCCGGAAGCCTGCCCATGGAGGCGGCTGCTGGGGTTTCTTACGAGGACCTATCCGGTGCGCCCCAGGCCTCCCGTCATTCAGTCCTTTCCTTTGCTGACCAGCTCAAAGATTTGTTTGCTGACCTGGGACAACCCCTCTCTGAGGAGAAGGTGGGCCTGGCTAAGGAGATCACGGACACGATCCGCGGCATGAACAAAAGCGAAGAACTCCCCCTGAAGGTACTCATCTATCGGCGCAGTCCTGATCCCGATCCCTATATCCATGCCATCAACGTGAGTGCCCTTTCCATGGCGTTAGCCGAACAGGTGGAACTGGAAGAGGGTCACGTTCATCAAGTGGGACTTGGCGCCCTCCTTCACGATATTGGCCTCCACATACCCCTACCCGAACCCCAATCCAATACGGCAGGGGTTACCCTGGATGAAAAGAAACGTCAGTGGGAGCACCCCATTAGAGGGGCAGAAATCCTGATGGCAAGCCCTGGAATGCCCGACCTTCCTCCCATAGTCTGCTACGAGCACCACCTCCATTTCAATGGTGGTGGTTACCCCAAGCAAAAGCGGTCCAGAGATCTCAATCTGGCCAGTCTGCTTACCTTCATCGCCGATACGTACGACAATCTCCGTCGTAACCGCCCAGGGAGAAACGCCGCATCTCTATCTGATACATTGAATTGGATGGATCGCAAGGCGGGAACGCTTTTCCATCCCCTATTACTAAAGAGATTTCGAGCGTTGGTCAAGGCTCAAGCCGAAGCGGCAGAGTAGAAACATACGCAGACAATCACTTCACAATAGGCTTTCTCACGAAATGACCGTTGTCATACGTCTGCCTCACAACAAACCCTGATGTCCCCACATAGATGGCATAACGATTGTCACCCCCTGCAGCCTGAAAAACGGCATTCCCATAAACGGTACTCACAAAGGGTAACTGATGGCCGTACTGGTAGAGATACCGCCAAAGGGGATGGTCCTCATCATCTGCGAGTGAATAGACGGTACGCGGTTCATTCATTTCTGACGCAGTAGCCACATAGCGACCGGTCAGACGCGTAAGTCGGTAACGGGTGTGCAGTCCCAAGAAATTGAGCCAGTTCTCCCATTTTAGAATATCCCCCTCGATCACCCACTGATCACCCTTTATCAAGAAATGACGACTGGTGTACGACTTCTCAGGATAAAATTGCCTCACTGTTATTCGGCTCACATGAGGGGCATCCAATGACTGGATAACCACTTCTGCCACCGGTTCTTCATAGGTAAAGGCATAATATGAACGAAGGAAAAATCCCAGGAACAGGACCATGCCGAAAACAGAAGTCCACAAAACAATCAAGACCAAGTTACGCAAACTGGATAATAGCCGGGGTGAGTCTGTTCCTCGTCTGCGGAGCGTGAGGATTATCCAACGGATCCGTCGGTAGAGGAAATAGATGAAAAAAAGGAGTCCAAGCAGGATACCAATGGCGCCTCCGTACATCAAATAATCGGGGTTAAGCTGTTCTATAGGGATCTGCATATCCATGTCCACTCCTCTTCAACTTTAAGACGAGGAAATGGGAATTGACCGTAGCCCTTGCGGGAGAAACCAGAGTTTGCCCACCTCTTAAAGGCTGCCCTCAAGGGCGGATATTAAAATACCAAATATTTGCTGTTCTTGTCCAATGGTAATCTAAGATCCTCATCCACCATCAAGGCATCATCTGCCATTCGACAGGCTCATGGCCCTGAGCAAAGTCGACCCTTCGACATCGCTCAGGGTCGATGCTGAGCAAGGTCGAAGCATCGAAGGACGGTGTTGCCTTCGATCGCTCCTCCCTCCGGGCCGGAGGCCTTGCGGCGTATTGCTCTATACGCCTCAGTCGTCTCTCCTCGACGCCCCCGCTTTTGGCGGGATTTGTCCGCGCTACACTTGGACTCCCCACCCTTTGGGCGGGTCCCCGGTTTCGCAGGGCTCAACTAGCAGGTAATACCTTGCTGGTGATCAGGAATACTCAACAACCTGCTGATTTCAGTCTTGATGCATAAAATAGGCGGTGGATTTGGGTAAAATCAGGAGTTATCTCCATCACCTACGGGCCGATACAAAGTATGCCGAGCAGGAGAGTCATGCACTCGGCTTGCCAATAAAGTGAAAATGTTTATAATCCCCTTAGACTCGTAAAGCATTTTTGGGGTAAAACCATGCGTTCTCGTTTCGTTGTCCATGAGCATCATGCCTCGCGCCTTCATTTTGATTTTCGCTTGGAGATGGACGAAGTGCTTCGTTCCTGGGCCATACCCAAAGGTCCATCCATGAATCCGTCTGAAAAGCGCTTGGCCGTTGCGGTGGAGGATCACTTGCTGGAATACTTTGATTTTGAAGGGATTATCCCGGATGGACAGTATGGCGCCGGCCCGGTGGTCATTTGGGACCGTGGGACTTATGAGCTAAAGGAGCAGAAGACAGACAAGATCTCGTTCAGCCTTGATGGCGGAAAGTTGAATGGTGGTTTCACCCTGGCGCGGCTCAAAGGCAGGGGAAAAGGGAACGAATGGCTGCTTATCAAGAAAAAGGACGAACATGCCGTTGCAGGTTGGAAGCTGGAAGTGAGTCTCACGCCCAAGAAGCGGGCGTCTCTAAAGGAACGGATTCCACCCTGTGAAACCTCATAATCCTTGTGCAAAAGTCCCGGAGTAGTGGAGTACTGGAGTATTGGAGTAATGGATAAACCAAATCTCTGAACTTGGGAATTCTTTTTCTTGAAGTTCCAACACTCCTGTACTCCATTACTCCATCACTCCAATCCTTAAGCTTTATTACGGAGGTAGAAGATGGAAGTTTTGAATGTAAACGACAAAGAAGGGGAAAAAATCGAAACCTTTCCTTACAGAGGTAAGCCACTAGAGGTAAAAGATGTGAAGATAAAGTGGTTGACTCAAGCTGGACCCGAAGATTCTCCAGAATACGGTCTCAGGTTCTTTACGGTTGGCCCTGGTGGTGAAATTCCCATACACAATCACTTTTATATTCAAACCATGTATATCATGAGCGGACACCTATCC